>JBKPFI010000238.1:0-11490 GCA_046728775.1 Actinomycetota bacterium
CTTCAGCGCCTGGTCGGCGGGAAGGTTGCTCGCCTGCCGAACGGCGCGTTCGGCCCAGCGCTGGTTGCGGCCGTGGAACTTCGCCAGAGAGCTCAGCGACGCCGCTGCGTCGTTGATCACCTTGCGGCGGAGGTCGCTGCCGAGATTTGCGCCGTTGCCGTTGATCGGCGTCGAGGAGCCGATGTTCGTCGCGGGCGCCATTGCGAGCTCGTCGGCGGCCTGACCGATCCAGACGCCGGCGGAAGCTGCGCGCGCGCCCGGCGGCGAGACGTAGACGATCACGGGGATCTTCGAGCGCAGCTCGTTCTTCACGATCGTCCGCATCGACTCCGAGAGGCCGCCCGGGGTGTCGAGCACGATCACGGCGGCGTCGTAGCCGTCCCTCTGTGCGCGGTCGAGCTGGTGGTCGAGGTAGCTCGACGTGACCGGGTTGACCTCGAGGTCGAAGTGGATCGCCAGCACTCGCGGCTGGCTCGGGGAGGCGGCGAGAGCGAGTGCCGGAACGGCGAGGGCCGCGGCCACCGAGGCCAAAAATGCCCGCAGAAACGGCTCTTTCACGCTCGTAAGGATTCTATCAACGAGGCCCCGGCTGCCTTGCGGGCGAGGAGGTCGTCTGCCACCCTCGGACGCGGGTCATCCGATGAGGCTCCTCGCCGCCGCAGCCGTCCTTGCCGCCGCGTTCCCCGGCTCAGCCCTCGGCGCCGGGCTCGTGCAGCAGCGAGACCTGCGGCCCGAGGCTTCGACCCACCTGCTCACGCCGGGCGTGTTCGAGCTCGTCGGGGTGCACTGGCAGGGCCCGGGGAGGGTCGAGTACCGCACGCGGAGCGTTTCCGGACGCTGGAGCGGGTGGCGGCTGTTTGGCGCCGAAGACGCCCTGCCCGACCGTGACCGCGAGACTCGCGCGAGCCGTGGCTGGCGCATCTCGGAACCGTCCTGGACGGGCCCCTCGAATGGCATCCAGTACCGAACCGCCGGCCGGGTCACGCGTCTGCGCGCGTACTTCGTCCGCAGCCCGAGGCTGTCCTCGCCCGTCAAGCGGGTGGAGATCGCCGGCTCGCCACCGATCATCCCGCGAACGGGCTGGCACGCCGACGAGTCGATCCGCCGCGGCCGCCCGTTCTACGCCGACGGCATCCACCTCGCGATCGTCCACCACACGGTCAACTCGAACTCGTACACGAAGGCGCAGTCGGCCTCGATCGTGCGCGGGATCGAGCTCTACCACGTGAAGAGCAACGGCTGGAACGACATCGGCTACAACTTCCTAGTCGACAAATACGGCCAGATCTTCGAAGGGCGGTACGGCGGCATGACGCGGCCGGTCATCGGCGCGCACGCCCAGGGGTTCAACACCGGCTCCGTGGGGATCGCGGTGATCGGCGACTACGGCTCGACGCAGATCACTCCGGCCGCACGTGCGGCGCTGGTCTCACTGATCGCCTGGCGGCTCGATTACGCGCACGTAGACCCGCTCTCGAGCGTCGTGCGCGTGTCGTCGGGAAACCCCCGCTACACGCCCGGGAGGGCGGTGACGCTGAAGGCGATCTCCGGCCACCGCGACGCCTACCCGACGAGCTGTCCGGGGAACGCCCTCTACGCGCAGCTGGCCTCGATCCGCACTGCCGTCTCCCAGACCGGCCTCCCGAAGCTCTACTTGCCCACGGTCACCGGCACCCTCGGCGGACCGGTGCGGTTCAGGGCGCGGCTCTCGAATGCGGTGCCGTGGACGGTGACGGTCCGTGACGCGGCTGGCGCGGTCGTCGCGAGCGGCAGCGGGACCGGGACGAAGGTCGACTGGACCTGGGACGCGAGCACCGCTCAGGCCGGCCGCTACACGTGGGCGATCACGGCGCCGCAGGTGCGGGCCGCGACTGGGACGATCGGCAACGCCCCGACGCCGCTCTCGTTGCAGCAGCTCCGCGTCTCGCCGGCGATCGTCTCGCCGAACGGGGACGGCCACGGCGACGAGGCGAAGGTGACGTACCAGCTGTCGAGGGCCGCCGACGTGACGGCGACGGTGCAGGACGTCCTCGACAACCCGGTCGCGACGATCTTCAGCGGCCGGCGCGGCGCCGGCAAGCAGGAGCTCACCTGGAGCCCTGAGGCCGTCAGCGACGGCTGGTACGGGCTGACGCTCGTGGCGAGAGCGGCCGGCAGGCAGGTTCAGACCTCGATCCGGTTCTGGGTCGACCGGACGCTGGCGAACGCCGCGACGAGCAGCGCTGCCATCTCGCCGAACCGGGACGGCCGGTTCGACACCGTTGGGATCTCGTTCACCCTGCTCAACCCCGCGCACGTCGAGGTGCGCGTCCTGCGTGGGCCTCAGGTCGTCTCGACCCTGCTCGTGAAGGACCTCACCGCCGGGCAGCAACGCCTGACCTGGGACGGGAGCCGGCTGCCGGACGGCCGTTACACGATCTCGGTTGGGGCCGCCGACTCGCTCCTGAACGTGACGCAGGCGTTCCCGGTGCAAGTCGACCGCAAGCCGCCGGTGCTGCAATTCGTGTCGTTCGCGCCGCTCACGTTCCGCATGAGCGAGCCGGGCCGGCTCGTCGTCGCAGTGAACGGTCGCTGGCGGCGCGTGGCCGTGAAGCGGGCGGGCCTGGTGCGCCTCGGCAACCGCAGCCCGGTCCGAGCGGTGACCGCCTACGCGTTCGATCTCGCGGGCAACAGGAGCCGCGTCGTTCGCGCGCGCCGCTGACGGCGCGCCGCCGCCAAATAGACTACGGCGGCCGTGCAACCTCCTCTCCGCAAGCGCCGTCAGATTCGGCAAGACCCGCGGCCCGAGCGGCCGCTCGTCTACGAGAGGCTCAGTGATCCGATCCTCGTCAAGCGAGCCAAGGACGGCGACCAGCAAGCCCTCGCGCTGCTCTGCGAGCGGCACGCGCCGCGCGTGGAGCGGCTGGCCGCGCACCTGCTCTCCGACCCCGAGGATGCTCGTGACGCTGCGCAAGAGGCGATGGCCAAGCTCTGCGTGCGCCTGCGCCAGTTCAGGGGCGAGTCGCAGTTCGCGACCTGGCTCCACCGGCTGGTCGTCAATACGTGCCGGGACGTGGCCGACCGCCAACGCGTCCGGCGCTGCGAGCCGCTGCTCGAGGACGAGCGCGTCGCGAGCGACGCCGACCCGGCGCGCGAAGCGGCCCTTTCGGAGCTCCGCAACGAGCTGGCTGCGGAGCTCGCGTCGCTCTCGCAGGAGCAGGCGAGCGTGGTCGTCTTGAAGGACGCGCTGGGCTTCTCGTTCGCGGAGATCTCGGCCCGCTCCGGGATGCCCGTGGGGACCGCGAAGTGCTACGCGCACCGCGCCCGCGCCGGCCTGCGCGCACGGCTCACGGACGTCGCGTGACGACGTTCGGCCGTGAGCAGATCGAGGCGATCCTGCCTCACCGAGAGCCGTTCCTCATGATCGACGAGGTTCTCGAGCTCGAGCCCGGCGAGCGCGTCGTCGCGCGGAAGACGGTGCGGCCCGACGAGTGGTACCTGCGCGGGCACTTCCCGGGACGACCGGTGATGCCGGGCGTCCTGATCGTCGAGGCTATGGCGCAGACCGGAGCGGTGGCGGTGCTGTCCCAGGACGAGAACCGGGGTCGGCTTGCGCTGTTCGCGGGGATCGACGACGTGCGCTTCAAGCGGATCGTCGAGCCCGGGGACGAGCTTGTTTTCGAGTGCCGGCTCGAGGCCGTTCGCGGCCCCGTCGGCAAGGGCAAGGCGACGGCGCGCGTGGGTAAAGACCTTGCCGCACGGGGAACGCTCACGTTTGCGGTGGAACAGTGATCGGCACAGCGAACGGCGTCGCGATTTCCATCACCGGCCTCGGCTGCCACGTGCCCGAGCGAGTGGTCACGAACGACGACCTCGCCGAGCTGATGGAAACCTCCGACGAGTGGATCAGAGAGCGTACGGGGATCCGCGAGCGGCGCATCGCGGCCCCCGAGGAAGCGCTCTCCGATCTCTGCCTTCCCGCCGCGCGGCAGGCCCTGGAGGAGGCGGGCCTCGAGGGCTCGCAGGTCGACCTGATCATCGTCGCGACCGTCACGCCCGACATGGCCTTTCCCTCGACCGCGGCGATCCTGGCCGACCAGCTCGGGGCGGAGGACGCGGGTGCCTACGACCTCTCCGCCGGGTGCACGGGCTTCATGTACGCGCTGGCGCAGGGCTACGGGATGCTGGCCGGCGGGCTGGCGCAGAAGGCGCTCGTCGTCGGCGGCGATGTGCTCTCGAAGATCATGGACTGGAGCGACCGCAGCACGGCCGTCCTCTTCGGCGACGGCGCGGGGGCGGTCGTGCTCGAGCGCGTTGCGGACGGCGGCTTCCTCGGTTTCGAGCTCGGCGCCGACGGCTCGGGCGGGCCGCAGCTCTACCTGCCGGCGGGCGGCTCGCGTGCGCCCGCGACGGCCGACTCGGTCGCCGAGCACCTCCACTTTGTGAAGATGAACGGGCGCGAGGTCTTCAAGTTCGCCACGCGCGTGCTCGTCAGCTCGGCTGAGGCGGTGCTCTCCGAATGCGGCCAGACCGTCGAGGACGTCGACGTCTACGTGCCGCACCAGGCGAACGTCCGGATCATCGAGCACGCGCGGGAAAGGCTCGGGATTCCGCAAGAAAAGACGGTGATTGACGTCGATCGCTATGGGAACACCTCGTCGGGATCGATTCCGCTCGCCCTCGCGGATGCGAAGCAGGACGGGAGGCTACGCGCAGGTGAGCTCGTGTTGATGACGGGAATGGGTGCCGGGCTGACGTGGGGCTCCGGCTTGATCGAATGGACAGACGGAGGAACGGGATGAGCGCGCAGAAGATCGCATTCTGCTTCCCGGGCCAGGGCTCGCTGGAGGCGGGCATGGGCCGGGAGATCGCCCTGGCGGTGCCGGAGGCGATGGAGGTCTACCGCCGTGGGAGCGAAGCTTCCGGGCTCGACCTGGTTCGGCTCTGCTTCGAGGCTCCGGAGGAGGAGCTCGTCCAGACGGAGGTGCAGCAGCCCGCCCTCGTCGCCACGAGCCTCGCCGTGCTCGCGGCGCTACGCGCCGAGGGCTATGAGCCGGACTTCGTCGTCGGTCACTCGGTCGGGGAGTTCGCTGCGCTTGCCGCGGCCCAGGCGCTCTCGGCGGACGACGCGATCGCGCTCGTTCGCGAGCGCGGGCTGGCAATGGCCGAGGCAGCGCGCGAGAACCCCGGCTCCATGGCGGCGATCCTCGGCCTCGAGGACGAAGTGGTCGAGCGCCTGTGCGCGCGGATCTCGAACGTGTGGCCGGCGAACTACAACTGTCCCGGCCAGATCGTCATCTCGGGCCAGAACCTGTCGGTCGAGGAGTGCTGCAGCGAGGCCGAGCAGGAAGGCGCGCGCCGGACCGTGAAGCTACGCGTCTCCGGAGCGTTTCACAGCCCGCTCGTCGAACGGGCCGCGGAGCGGCTGCGGCCGGCGATCGAGCGCGCGAAGATCAACGACCCGATCGCGCCGTTCGTCTCCACGGTGACTGCGAAAATCGAGCCGGCGCAGAAGATGGCAGCGCTGCTGGTCGAGCAGCTGACCGCACCGGTGCGCTTCAGGCAGGCGGCCCGCGAGCTGATGCGCCAGGGCGTGAAGGTCTTCGTCGAGGTCGGGCCCGGCAACGTGCTGACCGGTTTACTGAAGAGGATCGACAGGAGCGTGAAGGCGATCCCGGTCGGCGACCTCGCCTCGCTCGAGAAGCTGCGGGAGACGCTCAGCTCTGCCTGAGTTCTGCTCGCTCGAAGGCAAGACGGCGCTTGTCACCGGCGCGTCGCGCGGAATCGGCCGAGCGATCGCTCTCGAGCTCGCGCGGGCCGGAGCGGACGTCGTCGTCGGCTACCGCTCGGGCAGCGAGGAAGCCGAGGGCGTCGCGCAGGAGGCCGGCGGGCGGGCCGTCGAGGCCGACGTCGCCGACCCCGAGCAGGCGAAGGCCCTGGTCGAGGGGGCAGGCGACGTCGACATCCTCGTCAACAACGCCGGTCTCACGCGGGACGGCCTGCTCGCGCGCATGCCGGACGCGGATTGGCGCGACGTGCTCGAGACGAACCTCTCGTCGGTCTTCTACACCTGCCGCGCGGTTACCCGCGGGATGATGAGGAAGCGCTGGGGGTCGATCGTGAACGTCTCCAGCATCGTCGGCATCCACGGCAACTGGGGCCAGACGAACTACGGCGCCTCGAAGGCCGGGATCATCGGTTTCACCAAGTCGCTTGCCCGCGAGCTCGGCAGCCGCGGCGTGCGCGCGAACGTGGTCGCTCCCGGGTACGTGAACACCCGGCTGACGAGCGTGCTCCCGCAAGAGGCGCAACAGGCGATGCTCGCGAACACGCCGCTCGGCCGCCTCGGCGAGCCTGAGGACGTCGCCGGGGCGGGACGCTTCCTCTGCTCCGACGAGGCCGCGTTCATCACGGGCGAGGTGCTCCTCGTCGACGGCGGACTCGGAATGTGACGTGACTGAAGGAAGCCTCAACGGACGGCGCAGGGTCGTGATCACCGGCCTCGGCGCGGTGACGCCGCTCGGCAACGACCCGGAGTCGACCTGGGCAAACCTCACCGCGGGGAAGTCGGGCGCCGGCGAGATCACCCAGTTCGACTCGAGCGACTACGCCGTGCACTTCGCGTGCGAGGTGAAGGACTTCGACCCGGCCGACTTCATCGATCGCAAGCAGGCGCGACGCATGGACCGCTTCGCGCACCTGATCGTCGCCGCGGCGCGGCAGGCCGAGGCCGACTCCGGGATCTCGATCGCCGACGAGCCTGACCGGATCGGCGCCGCGATCGCGACGGGGATCGGCGGCCTGCGGGCGTTCCAGGACTGCCACAGCGAATTGCTGGAGCGCGGGCCCGACCGCGTCAACCCGTTCTCGATCCCCGAGATCATCCCGAACATGGGCGCGGCCTGGGTCTCGATGCAGCTCGGGACGCAGGGACCGCTGAGCTCGCAGTGCACGGCCTGCGCGGCCTCCAACATGGCGATCGGCGACGGCCTCGACGCGATCCGGCTCGGCCGCGCCGACGTGATGCTCTGCGGCGGCACCGAGGCGCCGATCACGGAGGTCGGAATCGCGGGCTTCAGCGCGATGCGGGCGCTCTCGCGGCGGAACGACGCGCCCGAGAAGGCGAGCCGCCCCTTCGACACCGGCCGCGACGGGTTCGTGATGGGCGAGGCCGGCGCCGTGGTGGTGCTGGAGGAGCTCGAGCACGCACAGGCGCGCGGCGCGAAGATCTACGCCGAGCTGCTCGGCTACGGCGTCTCGTCCGACGCGCAGCACATCACGGAGCCGGATCCGTCCGGCGAGAACCCCGCGCGGGCGATGACGATGGCCTTCCGCGACGCAGGGATCGACCCGGGCGAGATCGACTACATCAACGCCCACGGCACGTCGACGCCTCTGGGTGACGCCTCCGAGACGCGGGTGATCAAGCTGGCGCTCGGCGAGGAGAACGCCTACAAGACGCCGGTGTCCTCGACGAAGGGCGCGACCGGGCACTGTCTCGGCGCCGCGGGCGCGGTCGAGGGGATGTTCTCGATCCTGGCCGTCAACCGGAGCGTGCTACCGCCGACGATCAACTACGAAGATCCGGATCCGGAGTGCGACCTCGACTACATCCCGAACGAGTCGCGTGAGGCCGACGTGCGCACCGCGGTCTCGAACTCCTTCGGCTTCGGCGGCCACAACGCGGCGATTGTCGTCCGCCGCTTCGAGAACTAGTCGCAGGCATCGGCGTAGAAGTCGAGGTAGTCGCGGAAGTGCGCGTCCCAGTAGCGGCCGTCGTGGGCGCCTGGCCAGACGTGGAAGGTGACGTCCGCACCGTCTTCTTCCAGCTCGTCGGCTAGCGTTGTGGCCGCAGGGCGGAGCTCGTCGCGGCTGCCCACGTCGATCCAGACCGGCGCGTCGTAGGGCGAGCGCTTGCGCGCGATGCCGATCAGGTCGTGGCGCGCGAAGTCGGCGGCGTTGTCGAATGCGAAGGACGCCCCCGAGGATCCGCGGCCGAAGACGGCCGGAGAGTGGCCTCCGACCGCGCAGAAGTGCCTGGGTTCGAGACGGCCGAGGTCGAGTGCGCCGAAGCCGCCCATCGAGATCCCGCCGACCGCGACCCGGTGCCGGTCGGCGCCGCTGCGCGCGAGCGCGGCCGGGATTGCCTCACGGAGCACGTATGAGCCCCACGGAGCCTCGCCGCGGTCGTGCCACCAGCCCACGTCCCCCTCGGGGAGGAACACCACCGGCGCGCGGTCGCCCAGCCGGCGCAACGCGGAAATGAACGCCGGGTCAACCATGTCGCTCGGCGCCGCGCCGTAGCCGTGCAGAAAGACGAGCAGCGGTCGCCCTTCGCCGCCGCTCGCGGGGGTGACCAGCACCTCGTACGCGGGCCGGCCCAGCAGCTTGCTCTGCACTGCGAAGTTGGTGACCTTCGGCGGGGGCGCGAGCCCCTGCTTCGAGGAGCCGCACGCGCAGGCGCCGAGCGCTAGAGCCGCCAGCAAGATTGCAAGGCCGACTCGCATTAGCCGACTCCCGTGCGAAGTGACGCGAGGCGCTCGCGCATCCGGCCGGCCATGACGACGTTCCCCTTGGCCTCGTAGCGGCCCAACGCCTGTTCGAGAGCCGCGGCGGCCTCCTTTCGCCGGCCGGCGAGGGCCAGGACTTCGGCGAGGTCGGCGTACGTATCCGCCTGGGCGTTCAACGCCTCGGTCCTCTCGCCGATCCGCACCGCCTCCCGCGCGAGCCGTTCAGCCTCGGCGTGCTGCCCGCGATGTGCCTGCACCTTCGCCCGAGCCTCCCGCCAGAGCATCTGCGTGGACGCGTCGTCGCCCGAGCCGAGCTCCGCCGATCGAGCAGCCCAGCGCTCGGCTTCGTCGAGGCGGCCGACCTCGCAGTACACGCGCGCCAGGCCGGCCGCAACCGTGGAGAGTTCCGACGACTGACCGAGCTCCTCGCGCATCCGGCAGCTGGCCTCTCCCGCCGCGATTGCGGCCGCGGGATCGTCCGCAAGAAGCTCGATGTCGATGGCGTAACCCTCCACCGCTGCAAGCACGTTCCGTGCGCCGCGCTCGACCAGCTCCGCGCGGAGCTCGTCGAGCAGGGCCAGCGCCTCGTCGAGCCGCCCGAGCATCGCCAGCGCGGACATACGGAACGTCCGCAGCCAGTAGCCCCGCTGCTCTCGCGAATCCTGCTCGTCCTGCCAGGCGAGCAACTCGGTGAGCGGGGTCGATCCGTGGAAGCGCGCATGGCCCTGGTAGCCGACGAGTGCCGTCCGGCCCGCAGGCGCAGCGAGGGCCGCTGCCTGGTCGTACGCGGCAGCCATCCGGTCCATCTGCGCCCGCATGTTGGCGACGATGCCCAGGGCGCGGTAGGCCACGCGGAGCGCGAGGTCGTTGCCGGCCGCCTCGAATACCGGCAGCGCCTCGGCGACGAGTGCCTCCAGTGCGTCGGCCGCGCCCGTCGGCTGGGGGGAGATACGCAGAACCGCCTCGTGGATCCGCCCGCACAGCTCGCCGACGCGATCGCCCGCCGCCGCCGAGCGCTCGGCGAGAGATCGCGCGCGACCGAGGGCCTCGTCGGTCTCCGCGTTCCAGGACAGCGCGTCGACGAGGTCGGTCTCGAGCGCGAGGTCGGGCTCCGAGGGCGGGACCAGGGCGGCAGCGCGCTCGAGAAGCCTCGCGGCGCCGCCGAAATCCAGTCGGCCGAGTGCCCGCCGGCCGGCGGAGGTCAGACGTTCTCGTGCCGGTGCTGCGAGCTCTTCCTCGTCCCGGCCGAGCTCTCTGCGGTATCGGACCGCCTGCTCCAGGTGGTAGCCGAGAAGCTCGTCCAGTTCTACGACCGCGGTCCCGTGCTCCTCGAGCCAGCCGGCGAAGCGCGCGTGGAGGTCCGCGCGCGCGGCCTTCGGCAGTGAGTCGTAGGCGGCGTCGCGGATCAGGAGGTGGCGGAAGCGAAAGCCGTCCTCGCCGGGGATCTGGGCTTTGTCAGGAGCGATCAGCTGCTTGCGGACGAGCGCCGCCAGGCGTGGCGTCACGGCCGGCTCCTCCGGCACAAGTGCCTGAACGGCCCCGCGGTGAAAGACCTCCCCCTCGACCGCCCCGCACTCGAGCACGGTCCGCTCGGGCTCCTCGAGCTGGTCGAGCCGCGCCGCGAGCAGCGCCCGGAGGGTCGGCGGGACGATCACCTCACCGTTCCCCTCCTCCGCCATTGCCAGCATCTCGCCGATGAAGAGTGGATTCCCCCCGGCCGCACGCGAGATCTGGTCGCGCAAGGTGTCACCGATCCGAGTGGGGATCAGCGCCTCGACGTCCCCGGGTGGCAGCGGCTCTAGCCGCAGCTGCACCGGCCAGCCGGCCCGCCGCTCGGTCAGCTCCGGACGAGCCATGCAGAGGAGCAGGATCGGCGACCCGGACGAGAGCAGCGCGACGTGCTCGACGAGGTCGAAGAAGGTCTCCTCACCCGCGTGCACGTCGTCGTAGATCACGGCCAGCGGCCGTTCCGCCGCGGCGTGCTCGAGGGTCTTGCGGAACGCCCAGGCGATCTCTTCGGCCGAAGCGGTCGTCTCGGCCGTTCCGAGCAGGGAGCCGATCGCCGCGGCGGCCTCCGCACCGGGCGGCGGCTTGTCGAGCTGCTTCAGGACTTCGACAACGGGCCAGTACGTGATCCCCTCTCCGTAGGGAAGGCAGCGACCGCGCAGGACGACCGCATCGAGGCGAGCCAGGGTTTCCGCGACCAGCCGCGACTTCCCGACGCCCGCGTCGCCGACGATCGTGACGAGCTCGCAACGGCCTTCCGACAGGGCGCGCTCCCACGCCCTGTGAATGAGCGTGAGCTCGCGCTCGCGGCCGACGAAGGGAGTCTCGTGGCGGCGCTCGGGCGCCTCGTGCACACGCAGGAGCCGGTGGGCGGTAACGCGCTCGGCCTTGCCCTTCAGCTCGAGCGGCGCGACCGCCTCGACCTCGACCGCCTCCCTTACGAGCGCGAGCGTCGGCTCTCCGATCAGCACCTCGCCCGGCTCAGCCGCCTGCTCGAGGCGCGCCGCCACGTTGACCGCATCCCCCGTGGCCAGGCGCTCCTCGGTGCCGGTGACGACGAGGCCGGTGGTGAGCCCGATGTGCGCGTTCACGCCGAGTTCGGGCAGCGCTTCGCGCATCTCCGCGGCGGCGCGAACCGCTCGGAGAGCGTCGTCCTCGTGTGCTGTCGGCACCCCGAAGACGGCCATGACGGCGTCGCCGATGAACTTCTCGACGCTTCCCTGATGGCGCTCGACGATGGCCTTCATCCGGTCGAAGTAGCGCGCGAGCAGTCCTAGGAGCGCCTCCGGGTCGATCGACTCACCGAGCGCGGTCGAGCCGGTGACGTCGCAGAACAGCACCGTGACGGTCTTGCGCTGCACACGCGCATGATGGCTTCGGCGGTAGGCTCGTGTCGTGGCGGACGGCAGCGTGAGCCGCTGGGGAAACCTCCCGGTTTCCCCAGACCCCTTACACCAGTCCGCTTCGCGGACTAACGCTGCGCGCTGGGCCACCT
>JBKPFI010000204.1:0-2472 GCA_046728775.1 Actinomycetota bacterium
GCTCGTCGAGAGCGACGGCGACCCGACCCGCGTGGCCTCGGTCGCGAGCTTCTTCGTCTCGCGCGTCGACACGGAGGCCGACCGGCGGCTCGACGAGGTCGGTGCGCCCGACGAGCTGAAGGGCAAGCTCGCGGTCGCGAACGCGAAGCTCGCCTACCAGCGCTACAAGCAGCTGTTCTCGGGCGACCGCTGGGAGGCGCTCGAGGCCAAGGGCGCCGCGGCGCAGCGCTGCCTCTGGGCCTCGACGTCGACGAAGAACCCCGCGTACCGCGACGTGATGTACGTCGAGGAGCTGATTGGTCCCGAGACCGTCGACACCATGCCCGAGGAGACGATCCGCGGCTTCCAGGACCACGGCGAGGTCGCCCTCACGCTCGAGCGCGACCTCGACGAGGTGCAGCGCGTGTTCGACCGCGTCGCGGAGGCCGGGGTCGACTACGACGACGTGGTCGCGGTGCTCGAGCGCGAGGGCGTCGACAAGTTCGCGGACTCCTTCCGGGAGCTGCTGGACGGCGTCCGGGCGAAGCGCGGCGAGCTCGTCTCGGCCTGAGGCCAGTGCCCCTTCAGGTAATGCCGCCCAGCCTCTGGGTCGCGAGCACCAAGCCAGGGGCCGGCCTCGGCTGCGGCCAAGGCTCGCAGCCTTGGCAAGGGCGAGGGTGGTTCCTGGCGCCGCGTGATCGCGGGCCAGAGGCGGGCATGTATTGCCTGGAGGGGCACTAGATGGGGCTCTACGCGGAGGTCGCCGGGGAGGGCCCGGCGGTTGCGCTCGTGCACGAGGGCATCTGCGACAGCCGCATGTGGGACGCGCAGTGGGATTCGTGGTCGCGCGAGTTCCGGCTGCTGCGCATCGACCTGCGGGGATTCGGCCGTTCGCCGCTCGCGCCGGGTCCGTTCGCGCATGCCCGCGACTTGATCGCGACCCTCGAGGAGCACGGCTTCGACCCCGCCGCGCTCGTCGGCGTCTCCCTCGGCGGCCGGGTCGCCCTCGAGGTCGCGCTCGCGCGGCCGGAGCTCGTTTCGGCGCTCGTCCTCGTCGCGCCGGGACTGCCCGGCCACGCGTGGTCTGAGTCGCTACGGGCGGACTGGGAGGCAGAGGAAGTGGCCCTCGTCGCCGGCGATCTCGACGCGGCCGTCGAGGTGAACCTGCGCACGTGGGTCGACGGGCCGCGCAGGCGCTCGACGGACGTCGACGCGGAGGTGCGCCGGCGCGTGGGCGAGATGCAGCGGCGCGCGTTCGAGCTCCAGCTCGTCGTCGAGGTGGACGACGAGGAGCTCCTGGTCGCGGACCTCGCACAGCGGCTGGGCGAGATCCGGGCACCGACGCTGGTGATCGTCGGCGACGAGGACCAGCCCGACATGCATGCGATCGCGCAGCGCCTCGAGCGGGAGATCCCGAGTGCGCGTCGCGCGACGATTCCGGCCACCGCCCATGTGCCGAGCCTGGAGCGCCCGCGCGAGTTCGACGAGCTCGTGCTCCCGTTCCTTCGGGAGGCAACGTGACGACAGTCGCCCCCGCGGAGCTGGTCGAGCGGATCTGGGAGCGCGACCCGACGCTCTGGACCGGCGCCGACGAGGCGAAGTGGCTCGGTTGGCTCGACGAGCCGATGCGGATGCGCGGTCGCGTCGCGGAGCTCGAGCGGTTCGTCGAGGACCTGGCCGCCCCCGGCCAGATCGACACCTTCGTGCTGCTGGGGATGGGCGGGTCGAGCCTCGCGCCCGAGGTCCTGCGGCGCACCTTCGGCGCGGATGCGTTCCACGTGCTCGACACCACCCATCCGGCGGCGATCCGGCGCCTCACCGAAGAGCTCGATCTCGACGGGACGCTCTTCCTCGTCGCCTCGAAGTCGGGCACGACCCTCGAAACGCGCTGCCATCTCGACTGGTTCTGGGAACGCGCGGGCAAGCGGGGCGAGTTCTTCGTCGGGATCACCGACCCCGGGTCGGAGCTCGGCACGCTGGCGCGCCAACGCGGCTTCGTCAAGGTTTTCGAAGGCGAGCCCACGATCGGCGGCCGGTACTCGGCGCTCTCCGTCTTCGGCATGGTCCCCGCAGCGCTGGTGGGGGTCGATCTCGAGCGGCTCCTCGAGCGCGTGGACGAGGTTGTCGAGGCGTGCCGGTTCGAAGACGGGAACCCGGGGCTGGAGCTGGGCCTCGAGCTCGGCAACGGCTGGCTCGAGGGGCGCGACAAGGTGACGATCAACCCGAACACCGTCGGCTTCGGCCTCTGGGCCGAGCAGCTGCTCGCGGAGTCGACGGGGAAGCAGGGCAAGGGCCTGATCCCGGCGCCCGGCGAACCGCCCGAAGGCCCGGACCGGCAGGCTCCCGAGGTCCGGCTCCCCGCACCGTACGAGCTCGGCCAGGAGTTCTTCCGCTGGGAATTCGCGACCGCCGTCGCGGGCTCGGTGCTCGGGATCAACCCGTTCGACCAGCCTGACGTGCAGGCCGCGAAGGACCGAACGAGCGAGGTGCTCT
>JBKPFI010000291.1:0-1799 GCA_046728775.1 Actinomycetota bacterium
GCTCGGCCCGAGGAAGCAGCCGGTCGTGCGCGTGCGGGGCGCCGCCGAGGCCGGTCTCTTCATGACCGTGACGAGCGTGGCCACCGTGGGCGTGCCGTTCGCCGCCACGGTTCGCGCCGTCGACCAGTTCGGCAACAACGCCGCCGACTACACAGGCACCGTCACGTTCTCGAGCACCGACTCGGCCGCGACGCTACCTGCGCCCTACACGCTCGGCTCGACCGACGCCTCACAGCACGCGTTCACAGGCCTCGTCCTGCGCACGCCCGGCACGCAGCGGCTCCGCGCGACCGACTCGCACGGCTTCACTGTCGAGAGCGGCCCGATCACGGTCTCGCCGTTCTCGAGCTAAGGCGCTCGCTTGCGACGCCGACCATAAGAGGCCGTGCCGGCTTTGCCGGCTCGGCCGTCTCGACCTACTGCGCGTCGGCCTTCTCGGGCTCGGCGACGAGCGCGGCGCAGCGCCACTCGTAGCACTCCGAGATCGTCGCCACCGCCTCAGCCGGATCCTCCGTGACGGTGAGCAGCTCGAGATCCTCGGAAGAGATCATCCCTTCCCAGAGCAGCCGCCCGCGGATCCAGTCGAGCAACGGCGCCCAGTAGTCCGCGTCGAACATGATCACCGGGAAGTGCAGGACCTTCCCGGTCTGGATCAGCGTCAGCGCCTCGAACAGCTCGTCCAGCGTGCCGAAGCCGCCCGGGAAGATGACGAAGCCCTCCGCGGCCTTCACGAACATCGTCTTGCGTACGTAGAAGTGGTCGAAGGTGATGTCGATGTCGAGATACGGGTTGCTGTGCTGCTCGTGCGGCAGCTCGATGTTGAACCCGACCGAGACGCCGCCGCCCTCCCGCGCGCCGCGGTTCGCCGCCTCCATCGCTCCGGGGCCGCCGCCGGTGACGACGGCGAATCCCGCCTCGGCGAGCCCTCGGCCGACCTCGCGTGCCGCTCGGTAGGCCGGGTGCTCCTCGCCGATCCGCGCCGAGCCGAAGACGGAGACGGCGGGCCGGCCGATCCGCTCGACCGCCATGAAGCCCTGGAGGAACTCCTTCCCGATCCGCGCGGCCTGGCCTTTGAGGTCGCGGTCGCGACCTTCGAGGAGCTGGCGGTCCTCCATCAGAGCCGGTGCTGCGGCACGTGTGTCCCCCACATGCCGAGGGCGAGCAGCAGCGCCAGGCCGAGGTACATCGTCAGGATCAGCGCCGCACGACCGCGGCCGGCCCCGGGGAGCAGCACCGCGGCGCCGTCGTAGGCCTCGAGCGGGACGGTCGGCTCGGCCTTCGCGAGCCGGTACGCGCGCCAGATCGCGCCGCCGTCGAGGATCCCGATCGGGATCAGGTTGATCAGGTTGAGGAAGAACCCCGCGTAGGCGAGCGCGTGCAGGAGCGAGGAGCCGGTCTGCGAGCCGATTCCCCAGCAGATCGCCGCGGCGAGCCCTCCGGCCGCGGGACCGGCGAGCGCGACGAGCGCGTTGCGCAGCGGGTTCAGCGGCGCGTTCTTGATCAGGACGTACGCGCCGATGAACGGGATGAGGCGCGGGATCGAGGCGTCGAGGCCCTGGCGGCGCGCCTCGACGAAGTGCCCGAGCTCGTGGATCAGGATTATCACGACGAAGCCGACGCCGAACTTCCAGCCCCAGATCAGCGCGTAGCCGCCGATCGAGAGGAAGAGCCCGAAGAACTTGAGGAAGAAGGCGCCGAACTTGACCGCGAGGCCGATCAGCGCGGCGAGCGGCGCCCAGATCTTGCGGAGCAGGCTCTTCCAGCCCGGCTCGGGGTGGATCGGCTCGTAGTCGCGGAAG
>JBKPFI010000316.1:0-3593 GCA_046728775.1 Actinomycetota bacterium
ATCCGCTCCAGCGCCCGCTGGCAGCCATGGAAGGTGCCCTTCACGTTGACCTGGAAGCTGTGGTCGAACTCTTCCTCGCTGACCTCGCGAAACGGCTTGACGAGCGCGATGGCGGCGTTGTTGACGAGCACGTCCCAGCTGCCGAAGCGCTCGATCGCCGCGCTCACGAGCGCCTCGAACTGGACACGGCTGCTGATGTCGGCTGCGACCGCGAGCGCCTCGCCGCCCTCGCGTGAGATCTGAGCGACGGCGGCGTCGGCCAGGTCAGGTGTGTCGAGGTGGTTGACGACGACGCGGGCGCCGGCGGCGCCGAAGGCGAATGCGATCGCCTTGCCGATGCCGGTTGCGGCGCCGGTGACGATCGCGACCTTGCCCTCGAGCTCGGAACTCATTCGAACCAGTAGTCGAGCGTGATGTCGGCTCCCTGCTCAAGTTCCGCCTTGAAGCCGCCCTCGCCGCGCAATCCGCTCAGCTCGCCCGTGCCGGATCCGGGGACAACGAACCACGTGCCGGAGACCGTCGTGCCCTTCAGCGTTCCCTCGTCCTGGAAGACGAACGTTCCCGACTTCCCGCCGATGCTGCCCTTCACCCGTTCGACGCCGACGAAGCTCGCCTCGTTTTCGCTCCGCGCGGTTTGCAGGAACTCGGCCACGCCCTCGCCCTCGATGTCGCCGGAGAAATCCTCGGTGACATGGATCCGCACGAGCTCCGGCCCCTCGGCCGGCTGGTCGTAAGTGGTCGGCTCGTACGTTTTGACGTTGATCTTGCCTCTGGCGTGAATGCGTTCGCCGCTCGTCGCGGTCATGGCTGCCTCCTTTGCTGGTTTGACTTGTTCGCGGTCCTCATCCGGGTCTAGCCGGCAGCTCCTTCCTGCGCGGCCCGTGCTCGGCCGCTACGGTCGCTTAGCCGCTAGTCGTCCAGACTCCCAATGGTCAAGTTGACGGTCGTTCCCGTCATCCCGCTTGCCTGATCGGAGGCCATGAAGATGGCCACGTTTGCCATCTCCGCGAGCGTCATTAGCCGTCGCGGGTGCGTCCCGCTTGCAAGCATTTCTTGCCACTGTTCCCAAGGATCGGTTCAGCGGGGTGCCGCTCATCTCCTTGCTCGTGGTTGTCGTTTTCGAGGCGTGCTCGTTGAGGCATCAGCGACGCCCGAAATGGAACGGCAGCCGCCGCAGGCAGGCGCTCTCCTCGCCTGCGCGCGTGGCCTGCCGACGTCAGGATCGGCAATGTGGTTCTCGGCAGCCATCGTTTTCGAGGCTACGGAGCCGACTTGAGGCTGCGCGCGACCGATCGCGTCTAGTACAAGACCGATCCGGTATCGGCTCGGCGAGGGCGGCTAACGGCCGACCGAGGAGGGCTTCTGCTCGAATGCGCTCCGCGCGACCTCGACGAACGAGGCCAGCGTCGCGGAGCGATTGTCGGCTCGCCAGACGGCGCTGGTCTCAAGCCGTTCTCGCGGTTCGCCCAGTCGGATCGCGACCACTCCCGCAGGTAGGTGGCGCGCGACCGACTCGGGAGCAAGGGCGACCCCGGGAACATCGGCAAGAACGCGCAGATCCCAGTCGGCGTGAAACGACTCTTTGCGCACGGTTGGTTCGAAGCCTGCGCGCCTGCAGAGGCCGATCAGGTGGTCGTAGAGGCGTGGCGCGAGTTCGCGCGGGAAGAGGACGAAGGCCTCGTCGGCGAGCGCGCTCAGGTTGATGTTCTCCATGCCCGAGACGGGAGAGGTGGCCGCGACCAGGGCAACGACCCGTTCGGCTCGGATCGGCTTGTAGGCGAGCTCGCCGCTGATCTCGGGGCAGAGCGAGAGCGCGAGGTCGATCTCGCCGGCGCGCAGCGCCGGGATCATGCGCGCGTTCCACATCTCTTCGGTCAGCAGCTCGACCTCGGGGTGGCCTGCCCTGACGGCCTGTCCGAGCGTGGGGAGCGTTTCGAAGCGCGCGCTCCAGCTGAAGCCGATCCTGAGCGTGCCGAGCTCGCCGGCAGCCGCGCGCTTGGCGGCTGCGAACGCGCTCTCGGCTTCGGCGAGCGTGCGCCGGGCGCCCCCGAGCAGCACGCGCCCGGCCTCGGTGAGCGTCACTTCGCGGCTTGAGCGCTCGAACAGTTCGGCGCCGAGCTCGCCCTCGAGCTGCCGGATGGCGACGCTGAGCGGCGGCTGCGCCATCCGCAGTCGGCGGGCGGCGCGGCTGAAGTTGAGCTCCTCTGCCACCGCCACGAAGTAGCGCAGGTGACGTAGCTCGGGCATCAGGTGTCCAGCGTACTCCCGCCCGATAGCGAATCGATCTAACTCGATAGCCGATTGGTGTTTCGCAGCCGCGGCGCCCGACCCTACCGTCAACTTGTTGCGAGCGAAGGAAATGGGAGGTCGAGCGGTGGCGACAGTGACCGGGGAGAAAACGTCGAAGCCGGAGCCGGCCGTGATCGAGCCGGGCCGTCTGTTCATCGACGGCGAGTGGTGCGACGCCTCGTCGGGCGAGACGACCCCGACGATCAACCCGGCGGCCGAGCAGGTGATCACCACGGTCGCCAAGGCGACACACGAGGATGCGCAGCGGGCGGCGACCGCCGCGCGGGGCACTTTCGACAACCTCGGCTGGGCGACGCTGCGCGGTTCGGAGCGGGCGAAGCTACTGCAGCGGGTCGCCGATCTGATCGAGGAGAACGCGCACGAGCTCGCCTACCGCGAGGCGATCGACATGGGAATGCTCTACGCGGACGCCGCCAACGTCGTCGTCCCGCACATCGCGAACATGTTTCGCTACTACAGCGGCTGGCCGAGCAAGCTCGACGGCGCGCTGCGGCGTGCGGAACCGCTGCCCGGCGTGGAGGAGGACCTGCTGACCTTCACCCGGCGGGAGCCGCTCGGTGTGGTGGCGGCGATCACCCCCTTCAATTTCCCGCTTGTCCTGTCGGTCTCGAAGATCGCCCCGGCGCTGGCGGCCGGCAACTGCGTCGTGCACAAGCCGGCCTCGGACACGCCGCTTTCGGCGCTGAAGCTCGCGGCGATCATGGGGCAGGCCGGGCTGCCGGCCGACGTCTACAACACGGTCACCGGCCCGGGCGGCTCCGTCGGCGAGGCGCTGGTCGGCTCGCCGCATGTGGATAAGGTCGCCTTCACCGGCTCGACCGCCGTCGGCCGAGGGCTGGCGCGCAGCGGCGCCGAGACGCTCAAGCACGTCACGCTCGAGCTCGGCGGCAAGTCACCGAACATCCTCTTCGCTGACGCCGACCTCGACAAGGCTGCGCCGACCGCCTTCTTCGCCTGCATGTGGAACAAGGGCGAGGTCTGCGTCGCCGGCTCGCGGCTGCTTGTCCAGGAGCCGATCCTCGACGAACTGTTGGAACGGCTGAAGGCTTTCGCCTCTGGCTCAGTTGTTGGCGATCCGCTCGACCCGGCGACGACGATCGGGCCGCTGGCCTCGAAGGCCGAGTACGACAAGGTCGTCGGCTACATCGCGAAGGGCAACGAAGAGAGCGTGCCGCTCGTCACCGGCGGCGGAACGCGCCAGCTCGACGGCCGTGGCTGGTTCGTCGAACCCACCATCTTCGGCCCGACCGACAACGCGAAGACGATCGCGCGCGAGGAGATCT
>JBKPFI010000085.1:0-5208 GCA_046728775.1 Actinomycetota bacterium
CGTCGAGGTGTCGGGGTCGCACGTCGCCGTCTGGCGCAAGCATCCGTTCCACGGCCAGGAGCGGATCATCCAGTTCTCGACCGACACGCTCGAGTTCGAGAAGTACACCGCGCGGATCGAGGGAGAGCTCTCGTCGCGAAGCTGAGGGCTCTCGCGGTCATCGACGGGGAGCACTACGCACCCGTCGTCCGCGACGCGCTGACCGCCCTGCCCTACGAGTTCGTCGCCGCACTGCTCGCCGGGGGGACCGAGAAGCTGCGCGGGGGCGAGGACTACGGCGTTCCGGTCATTGACGACCTGGAGGCGGCGATCGCGGAGCTCGAGCCGGACCTCGTCGTCGACCGCTCCGACGAGCCGGTGCTCGGGCCGCGTGAGCGGTTCCGGGTCGCGAGCCGCGTGCTAGCGCTCGGGCTGCCATACGTCGGCGCTGACTTCCGCTTCGACCCGCCCGAGCTCGCGCCGTTCCCTCGGCCCTCACTCTCCGTGATCGGAACCGGGAAGCGCGTCGGCAAGACCGCCGTCACCGGGCACCTCGCCCGCCTGCTCGCACGCGACCGGGACGTGGTCGTGGTCGCGATGGGCCGCGGCGGGCCGCCCGAGCCGGAGGTCGCCGAGGTGCGGCCGACGCTGGAGCGGCTGCTCGAGCTCTCGCGCCAGGGCGGGCACGCCGCCTCCGACTACCTCGAGACGGCGCTGCTGGCGGGCGTGCCGACGATCGGCTGCCGGCGCTGCGGCGGCGGGCTCGCAGGCGCGCCCGGCGAGTCGAACGTCCTGGCCGGAGCCGCGCTGGCCGCGGAGCGTGCGCCCGACCTGGTGATCTTCGACGGCAGCGGCGCCACCATCCCGCCGGTGGAGACGGCTGCGCGCGTGCTGGTGACGAGCACTGGGCAACCCTTGGAGGTCGCGACCGGCTACCTGAACGCGTACCGGATCCTGGTCTCGGATCTCGTCGTGGTCACAGGCGGTTTCGACGAGCCGCTGGTCGGCGCGATCCACGACGTGAAGGAGGTGCCGGTCGTCCCCGTCGAGCTGCGGCCGAGGCCGGTCGAGCCGGTCGCCGGCAGGCGCGTCGCGTACTTCTCGACCGCTCCCGCCTACGCACACGAGGCGATCGAGCGGCACCTGCGCGAGGAGCACGGCGCCGAGGTGACGCTCGTCTCGGGGAATCTCGCGCGCCGGGTTGCCCTGCGGGAGGAGGTCGCGCGCGCCGACGCCGACGTCTTCCTGGTGGAGATCAAGGCGGCCGCCATCGACGTCGTCGCCGAAGCGGCCCTCGAGCGAGGCGTCGAAGTGGTCTTCGCCGACAACGAGCTCGTCCCGACAGGCGTGCACGACCTCGACACCGAGCTGATCAGGCTCGCGGACGCCGCGATCGCGCGCGAGGCGGTGGCTCCGTGACCGATCGTCGCCACCGGCAGCCGCTGCCGCTGGGCGGCGAGGACGGCCTGCCCTTCTCGAAGGGCCTGATGGCCCGCGCGCTGATGGGGGCCGGGATCCCGACCGACCGCGCCTACGAGCTCGCGCTCGCGATCGAAGCCGACCTCGCCCGCAGCGGCCGCGAGTCGATCTCGCTGGAGCGGCTCGGCGAGCTGGCGCACCAGGCGCTCGGTGTCGAGGACGGCTCGACCGCGATGCAGCGCCTGCGCCGCTACCAGGACTTCGACGAGCTCGACCTGCCGATCATCCTGCTCGTCGGCGGCGCGACCGGCACCGGCAAGTCGACCTTGGCGACCGAGGTCGCTTACCGCCTCGGGATCACGCGCGTGACCTCCACCGACTTCGTCCGCCAGACGATGCGGGCGTTCTTCTCCCGAGAGTTCATGCCGGCAATCCACCACTCGAGCTTCGAGGCCGGACGTGCCACCGCCGACGAGGACGCCGAGGGGAGCGAGGCAGTGCTCGACGGCTTCCTCGAGCAGACCCGCGACGTGCTCGTGGGCGTGCAGGCGGCGATCGAGCGCGCCCTCCAGGAGGGCTGGTCGATGGTGCTCGAAGGCGTCCACCTCGTGCCCGGGATGCTGCCGCGGGAGATCGAGGGCGCGCTCGTCGTCCAGTGCGTGCTCGCGATCTCGGACGCGGAGGCGCACGCTGCCCACTTCTGGATCCGCGACACCGACTCGGAGGGCGTGCGACCGTACGAGAAGTACCTCGACGCCTTCGACGACATCAGACTCGTCCAGGCCTACATCATGGGGCGCGCGAGGAAGCACGAGGTGCCCGTGATCGAGAACGGCGACATCGAGCAGGCGATCGGCAGCGTGATGGAGCTCGTGCTCGCCGCCGCCGAGCCGCTGCAGGTGGGGCGGTGACGCAGACCGAGCCGGAGGCCCGCGCTGCCTCGTTCGGTCAGGAGGCGCGCTTCTGCCTCTGCGAGAGCTACGCGCGCGTGACCGAGCGCGCGGCGCTCGCGGGCGCGCGCTGGCTCGGCCGCGCAGAGCAGGAGACGGCCGAGGAGGACGCATCGACTGCCATGCGCCTGGCGCTCGAGCAGCTTCCGATCGAGGGGCAGGTCGTGATCGGTGCCGGCGAAGAGGACGGCCAGCTTGCAGCCGGCACGCGCGTGGGCGCGGGCGGCGTCGAGGTCGATCTGGCGCTCGACTCGCTGGAGGGCCGCGGCGTCGTTGCCCGGGGCGGCTACGGCGCGATGTCGATGGTCGCAGTCGGCGATCCGGGCTGCTTCCAACGGCTGCCCGACATGTACATGCGCAAGATGGCCGTCGGCCCGAAGGCGCGCGGAGCGATCGACCTCAAGCGGCCGGTCGGCGACAACATCCGCGGCATCGCCGATGCCTTCGGCCGGATGGTCAACGACATCACGACGATCGTCCTCGACCGCCCGCGCCACCACGACCTGATCGAGGAGATCCGCGCCGCCGGCGCGCGGATCAAGCTGATCCAGGACGGCGACGTGATGGCCTCGATCTCCGCGGCGATCCGTGGGACCAACGACCACCTCGCGATCGGGATCGGCGGCACGCGGCAGGCCGTGCTCACCGCGGCCGCGCTCCGCTGCCTGGGGGGCGAGCTCCAGGCACAGCTGTGGCCGACATCCCGCAGCGAGGTCGAGGCGGCGAAGGAGGCGGGTGTCGACGACCTCGAGCGGCTCTTCACGATCGACGATCTCGCCCCCGGGGAGGTGATCGTCGTCGCAACGGGCGTCTCGAACGGCGATCTCCTGCGCGGGGTGCGCTTCCTCGCGGACAGCGCGCGGACGCACTCGCTGGTGATGTGCACGCGCTGCAACTGGGTGCGCTTCGTCGACGGCATCCACTTCTTCGCCCGCGAGCGGCGCGAAGAAGTCCGCCTGCTCGGCTATTGACCGCGGATGTCGTCTCGGGCAGCTGCCTCTGCGGCCGCGTGCGCTTCGAGGTCGAGCTGCCGTTCCTGCGCGCGAACCATTGCCACTGCTCGCTCTGCCGTAAGCACTCGGGGACCTTCGGCCTGACGCAAGGCCGCGTACCGCGCGAGCGGTTCCGGCTGCTCGCCGGCGAGGAGCTGCTGCGGGTGTACAGGCCTCAGGAAGGGACGGCGGTCAAGGTGTTCTGTTCCGCGTGTGGCTCGTCTCTCTTCGGCGGTGACTGGCCCGAAGGCGATGAGGTCTCGGTGCGGCTCGGCTCGCTCGACGGCGATCCGGGGATCCGGCCGCAGTACCACTCGTTCGTCGAGTCGCGGGCGCCGTGGGACGAGCTCCCCGACGACGGCCTCCCTCGATACCCTGAGGCACCGTGACGCGTGACGACGTGATCGAGGCGCTTCGCTCCGTCGAGGATCCGGAGCTCGGGATGGACATCGTCGAGCTCGGCCTGCTCTACGACGTCGAGGTCTACGAGCCGAAGGTCCATGTCCGCTACAGCCTGACGTCGATGGGCTGCCCCGCCGGCCCGCTGATCGAGCAGAGCATCCAGGAGGTCGTGCGCTCCCTCCCCGGCGTCGAGGACGTCGAGACGGAGTTGACGTGGGATCCGCCGTGGACGCCCGACAAGATGTCGGACGACGCCAAGTTCATCCTCGGCTTCGGCTAGAGACGCCGGCTGAGGGCTGCGCGTGAGAGTCCTCCGCGACGTCGCCGAGTCTGACCTCGAGGCCTTCTACGAGCATCAGCTCGATCCCGAGGCAACGCGTATGGCCCTCTTCCCGTCGCGCGACCGCGAGGCGTTCTACGCGCACTGGCGGCGCCTGCTCGCGAACGACGCCATGACGAAGAAGACGATCGTCGACGAGGGGAGGGTCGCGGGTAACGTCCTCTGCTGGCAGCAGGACGGCCGGCGGCTCGTGGGGTACTGGCTCGGACGCGAGTTCTGGGGCAGGGGCCTCGCGACGCGCGCCCTGGCCGAGCTCGTGCAGGAGGTGCCGGTGCGCCCTTTGCACGCCTGGGTCGCGACGAGCAACGTGGGATCGATCCGCGTCCTCGAGAAGTGCGGGTTCGTCGCCGTCGACTCACGTACCCAGCACGACGAAAAGCTCGGCGAGCCGGTCGAGGAACAGCTCTTCGAGCTCGCCTGAGCGCTACGCGCCGGTGGGCGCGTCGCGCGGCGCCGCGTGTGGCTCCTCGCCGGGTCGCCGCTCCACCGTTCGGGCTTCGCCGCGGAACCCGACGATCGCGAGAACGATCGTCGCGCCGAACGCGAGAACGATGGCGACGATCCCCGCGGCAGGAACCTTGACGTGGTCACCACCGGCCGTGTCTGTCACGAGCGTCGGTGCGAACAGTGAGATGAGCACGGCGCCCGCCCACATGGCGACGATGGCCAGTGACGCCCAGATCCACTTCGCCTGCATCGTGCCCGGGAGGATACTCCCCGCCTCTTCGCGTTCTGCGTGTTTCCGGTCTCGGAGCGAACGTGGTAGGACCCTCTCATGGGCCTGCTGGCTCGGCTCTTCCACTGGCTCCGGCGGAAGCCGCAGCAGCCGGTGCTGGACGAGCACCAGGCGTACGAGCGGTGCCACGGCCAGTGGCTGGGAGAGATTGAGGTGATCCCGGCGCCCGCGCGGACGCCGCGCGTGCTACCGCGCCTGGGCGGCGACTACCTGCGCCGCTGCTTCGAGGAGCGGCTCGAGGGGCGGCGGACGGCGCACCCGTAGCGCCGACAGGCAGGCGTATCCTCGGAGCATGAGTCGACCTGCCAAGCAGGTGGCCGTCAGCGCCGCGGCCGTCGCCGCCGTCACGGGCGTCGTCTTCGCACTGAAGGCCGTCGCGCCCGTCCTCGG
>JBKPFI010000074.1:0-2925 GCA_046728775.1 Actinomycetota bacterium
GGTGGTCGCTCTGGCGGGCGCGCTCGAGCCTCTCCAGGTACGCGTCGAGATCGGCCTGCGAATAGAACGCCGTCCCGTACACGCGCGTGAGCTGCGGCTTCGTCTCGTCGCCCCGCCAATACGCGCCGGCAAGCGAGAGGAGCTTCACCGCCTTGATCGGCTTCGCGTCCTGGAGATGCGGCCCGCGGCAGAGGTCGGTGAAGTCTCCCTGCGTGTAGAAGGTGATCGGCCCGTCTGCCGTGTCGACGAGCTCGACCTTGTACGGCTCGTTCTCGGCCTCGAAGTAGCGCCTCGCCTCCTCGGCGCTCACCTCCTCGCGGTTCCAGGAGCGGCCTTCGGCGAGCTCCTTGCGAATCTCCTCCTCGATCTGCCCGAGCGCGTCCTCGCCGATCGGCTCCGGGAACTCGAAGTCGTAGTAGAAGCCGTTCTCGATCGGCGGCCCGATCGCGATCTTCGTGCCTGGGTAGAGGCGGCGGACCGCCTCGGCGAGGAGGTGCGCGGCGGAGTGCCTGAGCACGTAGAGGGCATCGGGATCCTGGGTGTCGCGGGTCGTCAGGATCTGGATCTGCTGGCCCTCCTCGAGCGGCGCGCGGAGGTCCTGCACGCGGCCGTTCGAGCGCACGAGCACGGCTTGCTCGGCCAGTTTCGGACCGATTGCCTGGGCTGCGTCGAGCCCAGTCGCGCCGTTCGGGAGTTCGAGTTCGGAGGAGTCGGGAAGGACGACCTTCATGGAAGCTCAGGATACTTCGCACCCCCGCGACGACGACCGCAACGAGGAGCTCGAGGACTCGCCCGCGCCCGACCCCGAGGACGGCGACACCACCGCGGAGGACGACCCCCAGGCGGACTAGCTAGTCGTCGCCCTCGACGGCTGCCTTCAGCTCGGCTGGGCACTTGAGCCAGTAGCTCTCGCGCAGCCACTCGAGCGCGGCAGCAAGCGACTCCTCGTCGGTCACCGCGGCCGTGATCCAGCCGTAGCGCCCGACGTAACGTGCGGTGCTCACGTACGGCAGCAGGTGCGCGATCTCGCGCTCCTCCGCCGTCAGCTTCACCGTCACGTGGACGGCACCGTCCTCGACAACCGCCCAGCCGAAGACCTTGTTCTCGCCCACCTTGAAGACCGGGAAGTCGCCCCACGGCCGGTCCTCGTACGCCTCGGGAAACGAGAGCGCGAGCTCCTTGATCCGCCGCTCCATCGTTGCCGTCCGCACCGCCCCATTCTGGCCGTTTGGCGCCGCGCCGCGCCGGGAAGCCGAAATGCGACTCCACGAAAGAAGAAGGAGGCTTCCATGGCGAAGCGCGTGAAAGAGTTCATGAGCTCGAATCCGTGCTCGATCGACGCCGGCAAGCCGGTTTCGTACGCGGCGAAGATGATGAAGGACGAGGACGTCGGCATGGCCCCGATCGTGGAGGGCGACCGCCTCGTCGGCACGCTGACCGACCGCGACATCGTCACCCGCGTCGTCGCCGAGGGGAAGGATCCGGACTCGGTGACCGCGCGCGACGTGGCGTCGACGCAGCTCGTCACCGTCGAGCCCGAGCAGGACCTCGACGCAGCACTGCGGTTGATGGCGAGCAACCAGGTTCGGCGGCTGCCGGTCGTCGAAGGCGAACGCCTCATCGGCGTTCTTGCACAGGCCGACGTAGCGCGTGAGGCGGGCGACCAGAAGACCGGTGAGGTCGTCGAGCAGATCTCGCAGCCCTGACCGAGGAGGGAACGTGCCCAGCAAGAGAGCGAACGTCAAGAACGAGAAGCAGTACGAAGCCCTGAAGGACAAGGGCATGTCGAAGCAGCGCGCGGCGCGGATCGCGAACTCGCCCGGCTCGTCGAGCCGCGGCGGCAAGAAGTCCGGCTCCGGCTCGAGCTCGAAGCAGGGCGGGACGACCGCCCAGAAGAAGGCCGCGGGCCGCAAGGGCGGCCGGGCGTCGAAGGGCTAGGACCACGAGGCGTACACTCCGCCCCATGAGGCCCGAGACGCTCACGCGCCGGGTCGGGGCGGGGTTGTCCGCTTCCCCCGAGGCGGCCGAGGCCGCCTCCGAGGCCGCTCGCGAGGCGCGCGCGGCGCTCCGAGACGCGCAGGTGGACCTCGCCTTCCTCTTCCTCTCGGGCGAGCACTTCGTGGACGCGGAGGACGCCCTCGCCGCCGCCGAGCGCGAGTTGGATGCACGGCATCTCGTCGGCTGCGTCGCCCAGGGCGTCGTCGGCCGAACGACGGAGCTCGAGAGCGGCCCAGGCGCCGCCATCTGGACCGCCGCGCTCCCCGGGGCGGAGATCGAGACCTTCCACAGCGTCGCGGTCGGCACCGAGGAGGGCGTCACGGTGACCGGGTTCCCCGACCTCGACCGCGCCGACCTCGTGGCGCTTCTCGTCGACCCGTTCACGTTCCCGGCCTCGGGCTTCCTCTCGCGGCTGAACGAGGAGGAAGACGGCGCGCCGCTGGTCGGCGGTCTCGCGGCCGGGAGCGGCGAGCCGGACACGCAGGCGCTCTTCGTGGACGGCGAGGTCGTGTACGAGGGAGCGGTCGGCGCGGTCGTCCGTGGCGCCCCCATCCGGACGATCGTCTCGCAGGGCTGTGCGCCCGTCGGCCGAGACGCCGTGATCACGAACGCCGAGGACAACGTCGTCTTCGAGCTCGCCGGGGAGCCCGCGCTTGAGCGGCTGAAAGGCGACCTCGCCAGGCTGACGCCCGAGCAGCAGCAGAGCGCGGCACGCGGCGGGGTGCTCGCCGGGCTCGTGATCGACGAGAACCGCTCCGACTACCGGCGCGGCGACTACCTGATGCGCGGCCTGATCGGGCTCGACGAAGAGTCAGGGGCGCTCGCGATCGGCGAGCCGGTTCGCGTCGGGCAGACGCTGCGCTTCCACGTGCGAGACGCGGCCGCGGCGGACGAGGACCTCCGCGAGAGCCTCGCCTCGGCGGTCGA
>JBKPFI010000163.1:0-10454 GCA_046728775.1 Actinomycetota bacterium
CAGCATCAGCCCGCCCGTGATCGAGGCTGCGCCGGCGAAGTCGAAGCGCCGGTGGCCGAGGTCGGCCCGGCTCTCGCGCATTAGCCACGGCGTCACGGCGATCACGGCGATGCCGACCGGGACGTTGATGAAGAAGATCCAGCTCCAGCTGAGGGCGCTCGTCAACGCGCCGCCGAGGAGCACGCCGGCGGCGCCGCCGCTACCCGAGGCTGCGCCCCAGATGCCGAGCGCGACGTTTCGCTCCCGACCCTCGGCGAAGGTCGTCGTCAGGATCGAGAGTGCCGCCGGTGAGAGCAGCGCGGCGCCGAGACCCTGGAGCGACCGGAACGCGATCAACGAGCCTTCCGACCACGCGAGGCCGTCGAGCAGCGAGGCGACCGTGAACAGGGCCAGGCCGGCGATGAACAGCCGTCGCCGCCCGAGCACGTCGGCGAGCCGGCCGCCGAGCAGGAGCACCCCGCCGAAGAGGATCGAGTAGGCGGTGATCACCCACTGCAGGCTCTCCTGCGAGAAGTTGAGGTCGGTTCGAATCGACGGCAGCGCGACGTTCACGATCGCCACGTCGAGCACGACCATGAACTGCGCCGTCACGATTACAGCGAGGGCAGCCCAGCGGCGGCGATCCAGAGTGCCGACCGCTGCATCTGCCATAGTTTCTGCGGTCATCTGTTGCTTCCCCCAATCGTTGATTTTTGCCACGGTAACACATAGCAACGCTTGCGCGCTACACTTATTTCGCAATGACAGTCACAACTGCTGAAACCCGCATCCGGCCGGTCCCTCTGGTGGCGAAGGAGCTGCTCGAGAGCAACGGCTTCCTGCTCGCCCGGCTGGGCCTCGGCTTCAAGGCGCGCGCGCTGACGAAGCTCGACCAGGCCGGGTTCGAGCCCTTCGGCTACGGCGTGCTGGCGATCGTGAACGAGGGCGCGCGCCAGACGCAGGCGACGATCGCCGAGGCGCTGATGCTGGATCCGAGCCGCCTCGTCGCGCTGCTCGACTCGCTCGAGGATGACGGCCTGATCGTTCGCAAGCGCGACCCGGACGACCGGCGCCGCCATCTCGTCAGCATCACGGCGGACGGCAAGCGCAAGCTCGCCGAGCTACGGGGCATCGTCAAGAAGCTCGAGGACGAGTTCCTCGCGCCGCTCGACGCGGACGAGCGGAAGACGCTGCACGAGCTGCTGCTGCGCATCGCGGCGGAGAACGATCCGCGCTGCGCGTTCGTCCCGGCCACGCCGTCGCTCTGAAACGACGAGAGGCCCGGGATCGCTCCCGGGCCTCTCTCACGTGCTGATGGAGCTCGAGCCTACGCGCAGTACACGTAGACCTTGAGGCTGTCGGTGTTGCCGGACGACTGCGTGACCGTCCAGCCCTTGCCCGCCTGCGCCGCGGTGTGGCCCTGGGGGTCACCCGCGAACCAGCGGAACGACTCCGTCACCGAGCCCTGCGCGGAGAAGCCGCCAGAGATCGCGAACGGATGGCTGGCCGGGCAGGAGACCATCGTGGTCTTCTGACCGCTCACGCCGTCCTGCTCGACGGTGATGATCGCGCTGCCGTCGAGCCCAGCCGGGCCCTGCGGACCCTGCGGGCCGGCGGGGCCGGTGGCCCCGGTGTCGCCCTTCGGGCCGGCGGGGCCGGTAGCCCCGGTGTCTCCCTTCGGGCCGGCGGGACCCTGCGGGCCCTGCGCCCCCTGGGGTCCGGCCGGGCCGGCCGGGCCGGCAGGACCGGGCTCCCCCGGCGCGCCGTCCTGTCCGTCCTTGCCGTCCTTGCCGTCGAGCCCGTTCTGCCCGTCAGCACCGTTCTGTCCGTCAAGGCCGTTGCAGACGGCGAAGTCACCGAAGACGACGGACTGGAGAATCCAGCCGCCGTTGGCGCACTCCACGCTCGCCTCACCGATGCCGTCGAGGCCGACGCCGTCCTTGCCGTCCTGACCATCCTTGCCGTCCTGACCAGGCAGACCCTGCTCACCCTGCAGGCCCTGCTCACCCTGCAGGCCCTGCTCGCCCTGCAGGCCGCGGTCACCCTTCGGGCCGGCCGGACCGGCAGCGCCGGCGGGACCGGCAGCACCGGCGGGACCTGCGGGGCCCTGGGGCCCCTGGGGACCCGGCGTGCCCTTGGCACCCTTGGCGCCCCTCATGCCCTTGCCGAACAGGTCCGAGACCCGGTACCGCTTCCAGCCGGGCTTGCAGCGGTTGTGCTGCCGCCGCGAGATGACCTTGATCAGGCCGTTGTGCTTGTTCACGCACACGAAGGTCCTCTGGAAGCGCCGGTTCGACGCCGCAGAGCCCGCGAGCGCGCTCGAGCTAAGCAGCAAGACCAGGAGGCCAGCTGCGATCGCCCACTTTCCCTTCACCTTCATCATTCCCCTCCCGATTCGTGGCGGATCGGAGCGAGCCCCTGATTGGGCATGGCTCGTCACCGTCCGACGCAGGGTGCGTGGACCGGGATGCGGGAATTACCCCAGGACGACTAGGTCGAGCAGGCCGTTCGTCTCGGCTTCGGGCTAGGTTGCGAGCGCCTTCGCCTTGAGCGCGTCGAACTCGGCCTGTGTGATCGCGCCGCTGTCGAGGAGCTCCTTGGCCCGCTGGATCTCGGCCGCCGAGCCGCTGCCGCCGGCGGAGACGGACTTCACGTAGTCGTCGAACTGTGACTGCGCGGCCTGCGCCTGCTGGGCGCTCCGCTCGGCCATCCCCTCGTGCTGCGCGATGAGGTAGACAAGCACGCCGAGGTAGGGCAAGAAGATCACGAAGATGACCCACGCGGCCTTTCCCCAGCCGGAGATGTCGCGCCGGCGGAAGAGGTCGGCGAAAACGGTGATCAGCAGCCAGAACCAGATCACCCAGGCGAAGATGACGATCAGCGTCCAGAGGACGTCGAGGAACGGGTAGTCAGCTGCGAGCATGGGGTCTCCTACCTCGGGGACGGTCGACGGGGCCATCGTACGGGCCCCCGCGGGCGCTGTCTATCGCTGCGAGCGAGCGTCGAGCCGGATCGTCCAGGGCTCGATCGTGTCGAGCCGCAGGTGCGACTCGCTCCACGGATCGCGCGCATACGTAGAGCGGACGTCGTCCTCCGACTCCGCCGCGACGACGTGCACGACGCGGTGCTCGTCCGCCAGCGGCCCGCCCAGCACGATGAAGCCCGAGCCCACGAGCTCATCCATGTACGCCGCGTGCGCCGGCCACTCGGACTGCTCCTCCATGGGCCGCGACGGGTCCCACTCGGGGCCCGAGCGCCGGAGCATGACCAGGAACGTCGCCACGGCCGCCTTCTAGCACAGGCGCTCAGAACCGTCGTGCCGTATCCGGTCGCGGCGCCCCTGCGTTGGAAATCTGCGCATCGGCATGACGTCGCTGCGCTCGTGAGCAAAGGAGCGTTCTGATGCCAACCTGGGTTTGGGTGCTGATCGCTGTCGCCGCGATCGTCGTTGTCGCGCTGGTGGTCTGGCGAGCCTTGGCGCAGAGGAGGACGGGCCGGCTGCAGGAGCGGTTCGGCCCGGAATACGACCGGACCGTCGACACGGCGGAGTCGAAACGGGAGGCCGAGGCGGAGCTGCAGGATCGTGAGGAGCGCCGCAGCGAGCTCGAGATCCGGCCGCTCCCCCAGGCAGCCCGTGCCCGCTACGTGGAGCGCTGGCAGGTCGTGCAGGCGGAGTTCGTCGACGATCCGGCCGCGGCGGTCGCCCGGGCGGACGACCTGATCCAGTCGGTGATGGCCGAGCGGGGCTACCCGGTCGAGGACTTCGAGCAGCGCGCCGCCGACGTCTCCGTCGACCACCCGCACGTCGTGGAGAACTACCGGAACGGGCACCGGCTCGCCCAGGCGAGCGCCGACGGCCAGGGCTCGACCGAGGATCTGCGCCAGGCCATGCGCCACTATCGCGCCCTGTTCGAGGAGCTCGTCGAGCCCGCTGCGGACGAGCCAAGCGCACGCGAACGGCGGGACGAGCCTGCCGAGGCAACGGACCGCGACCCCAGCGAAGAAAGGACGGCACGCTAGATGAGCGATGCAGACCTGAGCACGCGCGATCTCGCCGAGACGCCGGAGACACGCGCAGACGACGACTCGGAAGAGCGGGCCTCCCGGGAGGACGCAGCCGCGGACTCGGCGGCCGACGACGAGCGCGGCCCGCTGCTGCCCGACGACGAGAGCGAGGGCTTCACGAGGCGGTGGCGGGAAATCCAGACCGGCTTCGTCGACGAGCCGCGCAACTCCGTCGCGCAGGCCGACGGGTTGGTCGCGGAGCTGATGCAGCGCCTTGCCGCCGGCTTCTCCGAGGAGCGGCAGCGGCTGGAGGGGCAGTGGGACCGCGGCGACGACGTCTCGACGGAGGACCTCCGCGTCGCTCTCACGCGCTATCGCTCGTTCTTCGACCGGCTCCTCTCTGCGTAGGACACACACCAGGGTGCGGGAGAGCGCCTCTCCCGCACCCCTCGCCTTTCTCGATTACCAGACTGGTCGCGTTCCAGGAGTGAGCGGAAGGGCCGCCACCGAGGCGGACCTTCCGCTCTAGGCTCTGCTGAAGCTAGGCGGATTCGACCGCGGGCGCCTCGGGCGCGCGCTCGCGGCGGACGAAGAGGGCCTTCGCCGCGATCGACGGGAACCACCAGTTCCAGCTGCCGAACAGCCGCATCAGGGACGGTACGAGCAGCGTCCGGATCACCGTCGCGTCGAAGATGATCCCCGCCGCGAGGCCGATCCCGAACTGCTTGATGTCGGTGCCCGGGCTCGAGGAGAGGACGAAGAACGCGAACATCAGCACGAGCGCCGCGCTGGTCACGAGCTTGCCCGTGCGGGCCAGCCCGAGCGCAATCGCCTGCCTCGTGTCCCCGGTCTCGTCGTAGACCTCACGCATGCGCGTGAGCATGAACACCTCGTAGTCCATCGAGAGCCCGTAGAGGAACGCGAAGATCATCAGCGGGATCCACGGGATGATCGAGTGCGTGGGCGGCACGTTCCAGATCGCCTCCGAGCCGTGCCCGTCCTGGAAGATGAAGACGATGATCCCGTAGGCGGCCGTCAGCGAGACGAGGTTCAGGATCACCGCCTTGATCGGCAGCAGGATGGAACGGAAGGCGCGCGCGAGCAGGATGAACGTCAGCAGCACCACGAACCCGAGCACGTACGGGAAGTTCGAGTACACGGCCGCCACGAAGTCGCGGTCCTCGCCGGCGACGCCGCCGAGCGTGGCATCCGTGCCCTTCAGCTCCGCGCGAACGCGTTTGATCGTGCCCCGCGTCTCCTTGGCCGCGCCGTCGGCGGACGGGAACGCCTCGACGAGGCTGGCCGAGCCCTTCACCCAGCCCGGCGGAGCGGTCGCGCCCGCGACGCCAGGCGTCCGCTGCAGCTGCTCGACGATCGGCTGCCGGTCGGACCCGTTCTCGACCAGCACCACGAACGGCTTGTAGACGCCCGCGGTGATGCCGGCCTTGGCCACCGCCTCCCGCCCGACGATCGCGTCGCCGCGGCCCGGGAAGTCCTTCGCCTGGGCCTCGCTCGGGTTGAGGTGCAGCCCGTAGTAGATGAGCACGCCGACGATCGCGAGCCCTGCCGCTGCAACAGGCAAGGGCCGGCGCATCACGAAGTCCGCCCAGCGGCCCCACGGCCCGTCCTCGGGGTGACCGCGGTCGACGAGGCGCTTCGGCAGCAACCGCACGCTGTTGATCCGCGTGCCGAGCACCGCGAGCAGCGCCGGCAGCAGCGTGATCGCCGTGATCACGGAGACCGTGGGGATGAGCATGCCGCCGATGCCGATCGAACGGATGAACGGCAGCGGCAGGACGATCATCGAGAGCAGGCCGACAGCAACCGTCGATCCCGACACGATCACAGACCGGCCCGCGTGGGTCATGGTCTCCACGAGCGCCGTCTCGACGTCCTCGCCCTCCCGCAACTCGTCGCGGAACCGGAAGATCATCAGCAGCGCGTAGTCGATCGCCACGCCCAGGCCGACCAGCGCGATCAGGAACTGGACGATGATCGAGACGTCGGTGATGTAGGTCAGGAGCCAGACGAGCGTGAAGGTGTTGAGGATCGACGCGACGGCGACCGCGATCGGCATCAGCACCGCGGGCGCGGTGCCGAAGACGAAGAACAGGATCACGAGACAGCCGAGGCCGCCGATCAGCGCCTCCGTGAGCACACTCGGGCCGCCCTCGTCGCCACCGGTCGAGGCGTCGTAGAGCGGATCGCGGCCCGTGAGGTGCGCCTGCACACCCGCGGGCGCGTTTTGCTTCAGCTGGGCGCGCACTTGATCGATGTGCACCGAGGAGCTGAAGGTCGGCGAGCCGGGCGGGTAGATCTCGGCGAACGTCGTGTGGCCGTCCTTGGAGACGTACGCACGGCTGTGGGTCGACCAGTACGAGGAGGACCGCGAGCCGGGGTTGACCTTCGCCGCGGCCGCGACGGCCTTCTGGATGCCCGTCTCCTTCGTCACGTCGCCATTGCTCGTGAACACCGCCACGAGCGGCGCCTGCTCGCCCTGGCCGAAGGTCTTCAGCGTCCGCTGGTTCGCCTCGTACGACGAGTAGCCGGGGATCGAGAAGCTCTCGAACCAGCGATCCGCAACCTGGCCGGCGGCGAAAGCTCCGAACAGCGTCAGCACCACCCAGGCCGAGATCACGGCCCAGCGGCGACGGACGATCACGTGCGCGAGACGCGCAAGCCTCGGCTGGCGTTCTTCGCTGGTGGGCTGACGGTTCACGCTGGCCTGGTTCAAGCTCACGGCACTCCTTTGAGTCGATTGTCCGTACGTCTACGACTTCGGGCGCGTCGAGAAGTCATCGCCGCTCCCCGAAGCGCTCCAACGTAGCGGCTCCGCTCACTGTTCCGTCGGGGCCTAATCCGTCCTTTGCACCATCCGCATCTGGTTGCCGGACGGGTCGCGGAAGCCGGCGTCGACGCCGTACGGCTGCTCGGTCGGCTCCTGCGTGAACTCGACGCCCCGCTTCGAGAGCTCCTCGAACGTGGCACGGCAGTCGTCGGTGCCGAAGAAGAGCCCGCCCGAGGCGCCCTTCGCGAGCAGGGCGTGGATCTGCGCGCGAGTCTCCTCATCGAATACCGGCGGGCCCGGCACCGCCATCAACACGACCGCGACGTCGGATTGTCCCGGCAGGCCGACGCTCAGCCAGCGGAAGTTGTCCATCTCCGGCACGGTGACGTCCTCGCGGAGCTCGAGGCCGAGCTTCTCCGTGTAGAACGCGAGCGCCTCGTCCTGGTCCTGAACCCATACCAGGACGTTGTTGAGCTGCTTCAGCATGGTCATCCTCCTGTCGCTTCGACTGGTTGCAGGCGACGGTAGTCGCGCCGCTCCGCGGTGTCTTCTCGAAACCTGCTGTTGTCGGGCGCGCGTACGCCTGCAGCACGCACGTGGGAATCGGAGCCGCGGCGGGTGGGTGCGCCTCGCGGTAGGCGGCCGGCGACACACCGAACGCCTTGCCGAAGCTCGTCGTGAAGGAGCCGACGCTCCGCAGGCCGACAGCGAGGCAGATCTCCGTCACCGAGAGGTCCGTGTTGCGCAGTAGCGCGGCGGCGCGCTCGAGCCGCCGGGTGAGCAGGTACTGGTGCGGCGTCTCCCCGAAGGCGCGGCGGAACTCGCGGCTGAAGTGCGCGGGCGAGAGCCGCGCGGCGGCTGCGAGCGCGGGCACGTCGAGCGGCTCCCGGTAGCGGGCGTCCATCAGGTCCTTCGCGCGCAGGAGGTGCCGTGCGGGCGGAACCGGCGCCGGCAGCGCCCAGCCCCGCGACAAGCTCTCATTCATCCGCCGCCGGGCGGTAGGTGAGCACCAGGACGCCGTCGGGGCCGACCGGCCGCGATTCCACCAGCTGCAGCGCCTTGGCCGCGGGCGTGTCTCCGAAGAGGCGCTTGCCGCGCCCGAGCACGACCGGGAAGACCATCAGGCGGTACTCGTCGACGAGGTCGTTCTCCAGCAGCGTCTCCACGAGCTGCGCGCTGCCGTTCACGAGGATGTCGCCGCCGTCCTGCTGTTTCAGCTTCGCGACCTCCTCGCCGACGTTCCCTCGGATCACGGTCGAGTTGTTCCATTCCGGCTCGCCGAGCGTGCTCGAGACGACGTACTTGCGCATGCCGTTGAACTTGTCCGCGAACTCACCGGTCCGCGACGGCCAGGCCGCAGCGAAGCCCTCGTAGGTCACACGGCCGAGCAGGAGCGCGTCGCTCGCCATCACCTCGTCTAGCTTGAACTGGTCCCCTTCGGGCCCGCGTTCGAACTGGAACGCCCAGCCTCCGCGCTCGTGCTTCTCGGAGCCGCCGGGGTCCTCGAAGACGCCGTCCACGGTCACGAACTGCGAAACGACAACCCTAGCCATTGGCTTCCTCCTTTCCGGCCGCACCCGGGAGAGGCGCGATGTTCTGGTTGCGGCGCAAGACGTTGCTCGGGTCGAACCGGCTCTTCAGCTCCTGCAGGCGCTCGAAGGTCTCCGCGCCGAACGCGGCGCGCACGCGCTCGACGGGCTCGTCGGCCTGCATGTAGTTGACGTAGCCGCCGCTTGTCGACCACGGCTCGATTGCCGCCGCGGTGTCGCGCGCCCACGCGATCTGCTGCTCGTCGAGACGCGGGTCCTGCCAGGTCGCCATGACGCTGACGTTGAACGCGGCCTGCCGAAAGCCGAGCGCACCTGCAGGCGCGTCCGCGTCCTTGGGCGCGCCGTGCAGCGACTCGATCAAGATCCCGCCCGGCGGGCGCCCAAGGGCGGCCATCCGCGAAAGCAGCTCGTCGATCAGCTCGTCCGGAAGCTCGCGCGTGAAGTGGCCCTTCCAGTAGTGCCGGTTCTCGCCGTAGGCCGAGTCGATCACGCGCTGCTGTTCGAGGAACGAGTGCGAGCTCACGCCGTCTTCCACGAGGCCCGGCGCCGAGCGCAGCGAGCGCAGCTCCTCTGGGTCACCGGCGGCGCCCGTGTAGCAGGGAATGACCACGAGCACCGGCTCGAGCGACTCGTCGACCGCGAGCCCGGCCTGGCAGCTGAGCGCCCGCGGCGATCCGGCGACGACGTCACGGAAGGTGCGAAGCGCGTCGCGCACGCCCGCCCCGCGGTACGTGAGCACGCCGCCCACAACGCGGTCGAGCGGATGCAGCCGGAAGTCGAGGCGCGTGGCGACGCCGAAGTTGCCGCCACCGCCGCGGAGGCCCCAGAGCAGATCGGCGTTTTCGTCCGCGGTCGCGTGAATCACCGCGCCGGTCGGGCTGACGATCTCCGCTCCGACCAAGTTGTCGCACGTGAGACCGTGCTGGGCGGTGAGGTGGCCGATGCCGCCGCCGAGCGTGAGCCCGCAGACGCCGGTCGAGCCCACGACGCCGCCCGGGGTGACGAGTCCGGAGGCCTGGGTCGCCGCGTCGAAGTCGAGCCAGGTCGAGCCGCCTCCCGCACGCGCGAGAGCGGCATCCCCGTCGACCTCGACGGTGCGGAGCAGGGAAAGGTCGATCACGAGCCCGCCGTCGCAGACGCAGTGGCCGGCGGGGTTGTGCCCGCCACCGCGCACCGCGACCTCCAGGCCCTGCGCCTGCGCGAAGTCGAAGGCGGTCGCGACGTCGCCGGGGCCGGCACAGCGCGCGATCACGGCGGGCCGGCGGTCGACGAGCGCGTTGAAGCACCTGCGCGCCGCGTCATAGCCGGCGTCCTCCGGGCCGATCACCGAGCCGGCCAGCGAGCGCTGCAGGTCGTCGAGGTTCCCGTCGACGCTCATCGCCCTGCGCTCGCCTGGACAGGAATCCGTTCTGCGTGCGTCATCTCGCTGATGTAGGACGGCGCGATGCGGCCGGACTCATCGGTCGCGGCGCGAGGCTGGGCGGGGACCGCCGTGGGCCCCCACGACCTACCAGCTCGTCAGCGCGGCTGCGGCACGACGCGGATGTACGGCTTCGGCGCGTCCCACTCGCCGAAGATCTCCTTGGCCTCCGCGTCCGAGACCGAGCCCGCGATGATCACGTCCTCGCCCTGCTGCCAGTTGACGGGCGTCGAGACCTTGTGGGTTGACGTCAGCTGCAGCGAGTCGATCACCCGCAGCACCTCGTCGAAGTTGCGCCCGGTCGTCATCGGGTAGACGAGGATCAGCTTGATCTTCTTGTCCGGCCCGATCACGAAGACGTTGCGCACCGTCTGGTTGTCAGCGGGTGTACGGTCGGCTGCATCGCCTGAGGTCTCAGCCCCGAGCATCCCGTAGAGCTTCGCCACCGTCAGGTAGGGGTCGGCGATCAGCGGGTAGTTGGGAGCCGCGCCCTGGGTCTCCTCGATGGCCTTCGCCCAGGCCGCGTGGTCGCTCTCCGAGTCGACCGAGAGTCCGATGATCTTGACGCCGCGCTTGTCGAACTCCGGCTTGATCTTCGCCATGTAGCCGAGCTCGGTCGTGCACACCGGCGTGAAGTCCTTCGGGTGCGAGAAGAGAACCGCCCAGGAGTCGCCGATCCAGTCGTGGAAGTGGATCGTGCCTTCGGTGGTCT
>JBKPFI010000461.1:0-4812 GCA_046728775.1 Actinomycetota bacterium
CAGTCGCCGTACCGGACCGCGACGGGGACGCCCTTCGACGACCGCGACTTCGCCGGCGGCACCTTCTTCCCGGCACTCCTGCCGACCGGCCAGCCGTCATGCTCGGCCCCACCCCCCGCGTTCAGCAGCTTCCCGTACCACCCGTGCGTCCCCGACGCGGAGCGGGACTCGAAGGTGCCCGCCTGGCTGAACGACGTCAGCCTCTACCACAACCGCGGCGACACGACCTTCGTCGGCGAGAACTCCCAGTACGGCGACTTCTTCGGGCTCGACGATCTCTTCACCGAGAACCCGCGCGTCGTCGACGGCATGATCGACATCTACAAGACCTGGATCCGCGACTTCCGCATCGACGGCTTCCGGATGGACACGATGAAGCACGTCGACGACGCCTTCTGGCTGAGGTTCGCGCCGGAGATCGAGGCTTATGCGCGGGCGCAGGGGATCCCCGACTTCTACATGTTCGGCGAGGTGGCCGAGGACTTCAGCCGGCCGATCACCTCGCACTACATGACGCACGACAAGGTGCAGGGCGTCCTCGACTTCCCGTTCCAGACGGCAGCGGTGCGTTTCGCTGCGGGCTCGGCAGCGACGAACGACCTGCGCGACTTCTTCGTCGACGACGACTGGTACACGGACGGTGACTCGAACGTCTACAACCTGCCGACCTTCCTCGGGAACCACGATCGCGGGCGCATCGGCATGTTCGTCCGCAACGCGAACCCGGGCGCGAGCGAGGCCGAGCTCCTGCAGCGCGACGAGCTGGCGCACGCGCTGATGTACTTCTCGCGCGGCGACCCCGTCGTCTACTACGGCGACGAGCAGGGCTTCACCGGCGCAGGCGGCGACCAGGACGCGCGGCAGGACATGTTCCCCTCGCAGGACCTGCAGTACAACAACCTCAGCGACCCGATCCCCGGCGACGACGGGGCCGGCAACAACGACGACATCGGCTCCGACGCGACGCCGATGGACGACAACTTCGACCCGTCGCACCCGCTCTACCTCGAGCTCGCGCGGCTGGCGGCGGTCACTCGCCGCAACCCGGCGCTCCGCGACGGCGCCGAGCAGGTGAGGTACTCGTCGGCGGAGCCCGGGATCTACGCCTTCTCGCGCATCGACCGCTTCCACCGCTTCGAGTACGTGGTCGCGCTCAACAACTCCGAGCAGGCTGCGTCGGCGTCGATCGCGACGTTCGTGCCGCGCAGCAAGTGGGTTCGGGTGTACGGCGAGGGCCCGAATCGGCTGCGCAGCGGGAGTGACAAGCGCCTCGACGTGACGGTCGGGCCGCTCTCGACGGTCGTCTACCGGGCGAAGAAGAAGATCCCGCGCAGCCACTCGGCGCCGCCGGCCTCACTCATCGTGCCTGCCACGGGTCGCGACCGGCTCGAGGTCCGCGCCGACGTGGCGGGCGACTCCTTCTACGAGGTGACCTTCCTCGCCAAGGTCGGCAACGGCGGCTGGCAGGACATCGGCACCGACGACAACGCGCCGTATCGCGTGTTCCACGACGTCTCCGACGTGGCGCCGGGCACGACGATCCAGTACCGCGCGGTCGTGCTCGACAACGCGCATCACACGCGTTCGAGCTCGGTGGCCAGCTCCGTCGTCGCCGCGCCGGCGATCACGCTCGACGCGCCGAACGAGGGCCAGCGGGTGCGCGGGATCGTCGAGGTCCGGGCGACGACCGTGCCCGAGCACTCGAACTACGTCGTCACCTTCGAGCGCTCGGTGGACGGCGGCCCGTTCACGCCGATCGGCACGGACGACTCCTCACCCGTCTACACCGTTTTCGACGACACCTCGAGCCTCGCCGACGGGGCGCACGTGACCTATCGCGCGGTGCTGACGTACGCGCCGGGCCAGAGCGTCACCAGCGACACCCGTACGGTCACCATCGTCCAGGCGCGGGTGACGACCGCGATCATCCACTACAACCGGCCGGACGCCGCCTATCCCGCCTGGGGGCTGCACCTGTGGGGCGACGGCCTCGCGCCTGGCGAGGCGACCGCGGAATGGACGAATCCGACGCCGTTCGAGGGCAGCGACGCCTACGGAGCCCTGCACCAGATCGGCATCGCCGACGACACCAAGCGCGTCGGCTTCATCGTCCACGGCCGGCCGCCGCTGACCGACCCGAACATCAAGGACACGCCGAACGACCGGTTCTTCATCCCGCTTGCGACACCGGAGATCTGGCTGAGGCAGGGCGACCCGCGCATCTTCAGCTGCGCGGCGGCCGACGAAAGCTGCGTGGTGCCTTCGGCGTAGGCCGGTCCCATGCCCCAGTGGCTGGCGAGCCTCATCGCGGCGCTGATCGGCGCGAGTGTCGGGTCGATCGGCGCCGTGATCGCCTCAGACTGGCGGAAGCGCAAGGCGGAGATGTCAGAGCGTCGCGAGGCGCTCGTTCAGCGCTACCTCTACCAGCTGCAAGACGCTGCCGAGTCCCTGTGGTACCGGCTGCAGAACCTCCTGGAGGAAGGGGGTCGTAGCCTGATGGAGGACCAGTACTTCGAGACGACGACGCTGTATGCGCTCGGCAGGGTGCTCGCCATCGAGCGTTCTCTCGCGCTGGAAGGCGTCTATCCGCAGCTCGAGAGGCTCTATCCCGCGCTCGGGAGCTTCCTCAGGGACCATCGAGTGGACCATGCGCTCCCCGAGACGTTCTTCCAGTACGACCGCCTGGCGTTGGCGGAGGCGATCATGGAACGCGACGGAGATCGCTTCCGCCCGAGCACGTATCTGGAGTTCAGGCGACGCTATGAGAGCGAGGACGCCGGCGAACGCAAGTGGCTTTCACCTGCGCGCGAGGCCGTCGAGTCCCTGGACCCGGAAGCCACGGAGGACGTTCTGTACGAGCTGAGCGGAGTCGCCTTCCGCATCTCGGGAGCGACCGGGATCCCGAGCACGCTCCCAGAGTCAATTCGCGAGACATGATCCTCACAGGTCGTGGACGGGGCGCACGGGTCGCTTGGGGAGAGGGGGAAAGCGGTACCCGTTTGAACGGCCGCCGCCGTGGCCGACGCCCCGCCACGCTTTTCGCCGCTTAGCGGCAGACTCGGGAGGCGAGCTCGCAAGCAGGAGCCCGGACGAGCCGGACCTTGCTATTCACCCGTGTGACTCCTTCCTCGTAACTTCAGTGCTGCTCAGTCAAGGAGTAGGAGCGCGAAGCTGGACGAACCGCCAGTAACGACTACTTCTCGCTGTGGCGACTGAAGCTTAGCTGTGGGGTCGGGGTCTGCCGCGCAGTGGGAAACTGACGCGCATGCGTGAACAGCTGACGCGGCCGGGGCGGCTCGAGAGGCTTCCCCAGCAGTACTTCGGTGCACTCCTGGCGAACGTCGCCCGGCACGCCGCGCTCGACGGCGAGCCGCTGATCGATCTCGGGCGCGGAAACCCTGAGACCGGGCCGCCGCCGCACGTCGTCGAGGCGCTGAACGCCGCGGCTCGGCGGGACGACGTGCACGGGTACTCGCCGTTTCGCGGGCTGCCCGAGCTGCGGACGGCGCTCGCGCAGCGGTACCGGTCGGTCTACGGCGTCTCGCTCGACCCGGGCTCGGAGATTGCCGTCGTGCCCGGGACGAAGACGGCGATCGTCGAGCTCTGCCTCGCGCTCGCCGAGGAGGAACAGACGGTCGTGCTGCCCGACCCGTACTACCCGGACTACCCGTCGGGGCCGGCGCTCGCCGGCGCTCGGATCGGCTTCGTGCCGCTCGATCCGGACGAGGGCTGGGCGCCGGATTTCGCGCTCGCGCCGACCGACGACGTCGCGGCGGTCTACCTCAACTACCCGTCGAATCCTTGTGCGGTCGCCGTGCCGGACGGCGCGTTCGAGACGGCGGTCTCGTACGCACGCTCGACGGGTGCGGCGGTCGTGCACGACTTCGCCTACGGCGACCTCGTCTTCGACGGTCGCGAGCCGCGCAGCCTCCTCGCCACCGCAGGCGCTCGGGAGGTCGGGGTCGAGATGTTCTCGATGTCCAAGTCGTACGGCATGGCCGGCTGGCGGGTCGGATTCGTGGTCGGCAACGCGGAGATCGTCGAGCGGATGAACCTGCTCAACGACCACTGCCGAGTCGGAATCTTCCGTCCGGTCCAGGAGGCCTGCATCGCGGCGCTGACCGGGCCGCAGGACTCGGTGGCCGAGCGGCGCGACACCTACCAGCGGCGGCGCGACCGCGTCGGCGAGGTCCTCGGGGCGCTGGCGTGCGAGGGCACGTTCTACGTCTGGCTGAGGCTGCCCGAGGGCGTGACCGCGGAGAGCCTGCTCACCGAGCACCGCGTCGTGGTGGCGCCCGGCGAGGGCTTCGGCCCGAGCGGCACCGGCTGGGCCCGGCTGAGCCTCGCCGTCAGCGACGAGACGCTCGAGCTCGGCCTCGAGCGGCTCGCGCGCGCCCTCGGCTGAGAGCGTTCAGCTCTTCTTGCCGCGGGAAGCCCGCCGCTTCGGCTCGACGCGCACCGAGCCCGCCGCCGGGCTGAGGATGCTCTCGTGCCCGTCGTCCCAATGGACGCGGAAGCACGGCGGCGCCTCGCGCAGGATCTCCTCGATCACCCCGTGCCGCGGCGTCTGCGACGTCTTCTCTGCCTCGACGGTGACGCGGTCTCCGATCTTCACGCTCACTACTCCTCCTTGCAGATGTCGACTACGTCGGCCTTAGTCAGCTTTAGCAGGTCGGCCGTTTCCAGGCGGATCGACCGGTCGTGGGCGCCAGCCTCCACCACCACCGCGTGGTGGGGGGTGAAGCGCCCCTCGAACATCACCCCGGCGCCCCACCCCCCCCCCAAACGCGGCACCGCGCCCGCCACGAAGTT
>JBKPFI010000421.1:0-2114 GCA_046728775.1 Actinomycetota bacterium
AGTCGGGGGCGAAGCTTCTCTTGCTGCTTGCGCCGTGGCCCGGCGAGGGCCACTACCGTGGGGACCCTGTTGCTTAAGGCGGCCACGCGGCAAAGCCCGCGTGGCCTCGATGGTCGGCGCCGCCGAGTCGGCGCCTCTAGCTCTTCGGCCGCTGCGCGCGCCGCTGGTACGTGCGGTACATGAACGTGTCCATCACGTAGCTGAACGGCAGGAACACGAGCAGCAGGAAGATCGTGCGCAGCACGCTCGCGACGAGCGGCTCACTGCGTTCGAGCAGCCTGATCGTGAGGAACATCAGCGGCGCGAAGATGAGCGCGCGCCTGCCGACTCGCCGCCAGGAGGGAGGCTCGATCGCGCGACCACCCCGCGTCCTCGCCACCGGTTTCCCGTTCTTGCGCTTCGACGGCGACGTCTCGGGCTCCTCGACCTCGACCTCGCGCCCTTCCTCATCGACGTAGACGTACTCGTAGTCGTGGCGGCGTTCCTTCGCGCGCCGGCGGCGCTGCTTGCGGGTGGGCACGCGCTCTAGCCTAGCGCCGCCATTCGAGGCGGCCCGCCCGTACGACGGCGCTGACGATTTCGCCGCCGACGTGGTACGCAAGGTGCCGCCAGTCGGGCGCGGCGAGGAGCGTGATGTCCGCGTCGTAGCCGGGACTGAGCCTCCCGATGCGGTCCGCGCGGCCGAGCACGTGCGCCGCATTGACGGTCACGGCCCCGAACGCCTCCCCCGGCGACAGGCCGAGCTGCGTGCACGCGAGCGACGTGACGAGCGGCAGGCTCTCGCAGAAGGCGCTGCCGGGGTTGAAGTCGGTCGCGAGGGCAACAGCGGCGCCCGCGTCGACAAGCGCGCGGGCGGGCGGCATCGGACGGCCGAGCACGAGTGCGGCGACCGGCAGAAGAACCCCGACGACCTCGCTGTCGGCGAGCGTTCGGACGCCTTCGTCACCGGTTGCCTCGAGGTGGTCGACCGACCGCGCGTCGAGCTCGACGGCGAGTGGGATTGCGCCCTGCTCCGTGAACTGGTCGCCGTGGAGCCGGAGGGCGAGACCGGCGCCGCGACACGCCTCGAGGTAGCGCCGTGCCTGCTCGCGCGTGAACGCTCCCCGCTCGAGGAAGACGTCGGCCGCCTCGGCGACCCGCGCCGCGTCCGGAAGCACCTCGGCGAGTGCGAAGTCGAGGTACGCATCGGCGTCCTCGTGCTCCGGCGGCACCGCGTGTGCGGCGAGCCACGTCGGGATGCCGCCGGCAGCGGCGACCGCGCGCAGCGAGGCGAGCTCGGTGTCCCGGTCGAGCCCGTAGCCGGACTTCCCCTCGAAGGTGGTCGTGCCGGCCCGCAGCATCCAGTCGCGGTGCCGCTCGACCGCAGCGTGCAGCTCCTTCTCTTCCCCAGCGCGCGTGGCGCGTACGGTCGAGAGGATCCCGCCGCCGGCCGCGTGCAGCTCCTCGTAGCTCGCTCCGCCCGCGCGCAGGGCGAACTCCTCGACGCGGTCGCCCAGGAAACACGGGTGCGTGTGGCAGTCGACGAGCCCTGGGACCGCACAGAGCCCGGAGCCGTCGACCTCCTCGACCTCGCTCTCGAGCGCGCCGAGTTGCGACATCGCGCCGCTTGCGACGATTCGGCCGCCCTCGCATAGGACGAAGGCTTGCTCGACGACCTCGACCTCGCCGAGTGCCTGTCCGCGGGCGGGCGCCTCCGCAGCCGACGGTGTCGCCAGCTGCGCGAGGTCGCGGACGAGCAGCGCGCGCGCGCCGACGTGCTCCGTCATTCGGCCGGCGGAGGCGGCATCGGCACGTCGAGGCCGTGCTCTTCCGTTGCCGCAATCGCCTCCGGGTATCCAGCATCGGCGTGGCGGAGGACGCCCGTGCCGGGATCGGAGGTGAACACGCGCTCGAGGCGCTCGGCCATCTCGTCGCTGCCGTCGGCAACGACCACCATGCCGGCGTGGATGGAGTTGCCGATCCCGACACCACCGCCATGGTGGACGCTGACCCAGGTTGCGCCCGCGGCGACGTTCACGAGCGCGTTCAGGATCGGCCAGTCCGCAATCGCGTCGGAGCCGTCCCGCATCGCCTCGGTCTCGCGATACGGCGACGCCACCGAGCCGGAGTCGAGG
>JBKPFI010000303.1:0-4433 GCA_046728775.1 Actinomycetota bacterium
TCTGCGCGAGCGTCTTGCCGCTGTTCAGCCGGCTACGAAGAGCCGACTCGCTCAGCCCGAGGTAGGTCGCAGCCGCATCGAGCCCGTGGAAGAACGGATGCGGCGCCGGGAAGCCGCGGCCCAGCGCCGGCGGGCCGAAGAGTGGGAACTCGTCGGACTGGATCCGCTGCTTCAGCTCCTCGCCCTCCTCCTTCGTAAGGCGCCCGGCCTTCACGGCCGCTTCGATCCGGTCTGTCATCGCCTTCTTGAGCGCGGCGGTCAGCTTGCTCGGCTCCACTCCGAGGCTCTTCGCGGCGTCGTCGATGATCGCCTTGCTCTCCTCGCTCGGGGAGCTCGTGAGCTGGGTCGCCGCGACGCCGGCGCTGGCGCCGCCGACCGCCACTGCGGCGACGACTCCCGCCAGCACCTTCCTTCTCATCGCCATCGGCACTCCTTTCGCATCTTTTCGAGTCAAGCAGCCGAACCTGAGAGCGGCCTGAGAACTGCCTAAGAACTTCGCGCCGCGCTCAGGCGCGCCTGATCAGCCGGCCGAGCAGGCCGCGCCGCTCCCAACGGCCGGAGGCCGCCTGCTCCTCGGCGGGCGTCGGCGGAACCGTGGTTGCGAACGGCATCCGCGATTCGGGGTGGGTCTTGGTCGCTTGCGATCTCATCACGGCCTCCTTCGGGCTCGAGTTGGTTCGTCCGAGCAAACCAGCCGGCGGTGAGAGGCACCTGAGATTGGCGTGAAAGCTGCCTAAGAACTCCGCGCCGGCTCCGGCCAGCGTTCACGGCGCCCCAGGAAACCAGCGGCGCCTGAGAGGCCCCTGAAAGCGCGCTAGAGGTCGCTAAGAGCCGGGCCGCCCGTTCAACCGCAGGCGCATCAGCGTGCCGCCGTCGGCCGGCTGCTCCGCGACGACCGAGCCGCCGTGCCTCTCCGCGACCTGCTTGACGATCGCGAGGCCGAGGCCCGAGCCGGGCATGCCGCGTGCCGCCGGCGCGCGGTAGAAGCGGTCGAAGACGTACGGCAGATCCTCGTCGGCGATTCCAGGCCCGTGGTCGCGTACCGCGACCTCGCCGTTCCGCACCGCCACCTCGACCGTTCCGCCGGGCGGACTCCACTTCGCAGCGTTGTCGAGCAGGTTCGCCACGGCGCGCTCGATCGTCGAAGGCGCGCCGTGGACGAGCGACTCCTCCAGGTCGGTCTCGAACTCGACCGAGGGCCGGTTGCGGCGGGCCCGTTCGACGGCGTCCGCGGCGAGCAAGTCGAGGCGGACGTCCGCCACCGGCTCGGCGACCACGTCGGGCCTGCTCTCGCGCGCGAGCTCGATCAGCTCGCCGATCAGCGCCGTCATCTCGCCGATCTGCTCCACGATGTCCTCGAGGAGCCGCTCGCGCTCCTGCGGAGGCAGCTCGTTCCCGCGCGCGAGGACCTCGATGTTCGTCCGCAGGCTCGTGAGCGGCGTGCGCAGCTCGTGTGACGCGTCGGCGACCAGCTGGCGCTGGGCGCGGCTCGAGTCCTCGAGCGCCGCCAGCATCGTGTTGAAGCTCGTCGCGAGCCGCCCGAGCTCGTCGTTGGTCGCGCCCGTCGACTCGATTCGCTGCGAGAGGTCGCGCGTCTCGGTGACAGCCTCGGTGGTCTCGGTCAAGCGCCGCACCGGCCTCAGCGCCGCGCGGGCGACAAGTAGCCCGAGCGCCGCCGCGACCCCGATCCCGCCGGCCGCGATCACGATCAGCAAGATGGTGATCCTGTGCAGCGTCCGGTTCACCTCCGTCAGCGGCCTGGCGATCTGGAAGGCCAACGGCGGCGCGGCGATCGTCAGGACCCGGAACTCGGTCTCGCGGTACCGCTTCTCGCTGAAGTACGTCCCATGCCCATCGCGCGCGGCCTCACGGTCACGCTCGCTGACCGGCAGCGAGTACGTGAAGCCGCGCTCGACAAACGGGCGGCCCACGATCGGAACCGCCTGCACGAAATCGCTCACCACGCCGACGGGAGGGCCTGGGATGTCGAGGTACCCCTCCTCGATGCGTGGAGGCGGCCCGGTCGCGATCTCAGCCGCCCGGTTTCGGAGCGTCTGGTCGACCTCGCCCAGCAGCTCGTTGTGGACGACGATGTACACGACCACCGAGGCGGCCACCACCGCGATGCCGACCGCCGCAGCGGCGACCAGGGCCAGCCGGGTGCGAAAGCTCATCCCTCGCGCAGCGCGTACCCGACGCCGCGGACCGTGTGGATCAGGCGAGGCTTGCCGTCTGCCTCCGTCTTGCGGCGCAGGTAGCCGATGTAGACGTCGAGCGAGTTCGAGGCGAACCCGAAGTCGTAGCCCCAGACGCGCTCGAAGATCAGTGAGCGGGTGAGGACCTGGCGCGGGTTGAGCATGAAGAGCTCGAGCAGCGAGAACTCTGTGCGTGTGAGCTCGATCTTGTGGCCGCCCCGCCGCACCTCACGTGTGCCGGGATCGAGCTCGAGGTCGGCGAAGCGGAGCGGCTGGCCGGCGCCGTCGCTCGTCCGCCTGAGCAGCGCCCGCACGCGCGCGAGCAGCTCCTCGAGCGCAAAGGGCTTCGTCAGGTAGTCGTCGGCACCGGCGTCGAGCCCTTCGACGCGGTCGTCGATCTGAGCCCTCGCGGTGAGCATCAGGATCGGCAGCTTGCTGCCGTCGCGCCGCAGCGTGCGCGAGACCTCGAGCCCGTCCACGCCGGGCATGAGCACGTCGAGCACCATCGCGTCCGGCTCGGGCTCTGACCGGAGCCGTTCGAGCGCCTGCGCGCCGTCCTCGGCGAGCTCGATCTCGTACCCCTCCAGCTCGAGCGCCCGGCGGAGCGACTCGCGCACGGCCCGTTCGTCGTCCACCACGAGGATCTTCACGTGCTCATTGTTGCGTCCGAACCTGAGAACTGCGTGAGGAAGGCCCTGCAAACGACAGTTCTTAGGAAATTCTCAGACGACGTTCATCCTCGTCTTAGGCGCCGCTGGTCAGATGACGGGTCATCGACTAAGGGATCCCCCATCCCCTTGGGTGCGAAGGCCCCGCCACGGCGGGGCCTTCGCGTTTCCTACCGGTCACTCGCGTTCTTACAGTCTTCTTAGCGAAGTCTCATCCCGGTCTTAGGGGAGACTGCTCTCATAGGACTCGGCAACGACCGAAAGGAACCTTCCCCATGCCCCGCCGCCCACGCAAGACCATCGTTCTGTCTCTCCTTGCAGCGGCCTGCCTAGGCGCGGGCGGCGGGGCCGTCGCCTACTCGGCGCTGTCCGACGGGAACACGGTCGTCAAGCAGGTCACGGTGCACCGCTCGGAGCCGGTGTCGAGCACCTCGGCGCCGCTCTCCGTCAACGAGATCTACCGGCGCGCGAACCGCGGCGTGGTCGAGATCACCGTCACGTTGAGCGGCAGCAGCACGCCGTCCTTCCCCGGCGGTCAGGCGGAGCCGCAGCGCGCGCAGGGCTCAGGTTGGGTCTACGACTCGAAGGGCCACATCGTCACGAACGACCACGTCGTCGACAGCGCCACCTCGATCAAAGTCCAGTTCTGGAACGGCAAGACCTACTCGGCCCACGTAGTCGGAACGGACAAGTCGACCGACCTGGCCGTGATCCAGGTCGACGCGCCCTCGTCGCAGCTGCACCCGCTCTCGCTCGGCGACTCCTCAAAGGTGCAGGTCGGTAACGGCGTCGTCGCGATCGGCAGCCCCTTCGGCCTCGAGGAGACCGTCACGAGCGGCATCGTCAGCGCGCTTCACCGCGCGATCGAGGCCCCGAACAACTTCACGATCAACGACTCCATCCAGACCGACGCCGCGATCAACCACGGCAACTCCGGCGGCCCGCTGCTGAACGCGCAGGGCCAGGTGATCGGCGTCAACGCACAGATCAAGAGCGACTCCGGCGGCAACGAAGGCGTCGGCTTCGCGATCCCCTCGAACACCGTGCGCTCGATCGCGTCGCAGCTGATCTCGTCCGGCAAGGCCGAGCACGCCTACCTCGGCGTCTCGATCGACGCGACCGCGACCGTGGCGCGGCTCGCCGAGGTGAAGCCCTCGACACCGGCCGCGAAGGCGGGCCTGAAGGCCGGCGACGTCGTCACCGAGGTCGACGGCACGAGCATCGCTTCGGGCGACGACCTCAGCCGCGAGATCGACTCGCACAAGCCCGGCGACACGGTGACCCTGAAGTACCGCCGCGGCGGCAGCGAGCACAGCGTCGAGCTGACGCTGGCCACGCGCCCCTCGTAGCAGCGGCCCGAGCATTCGCGGGGGAGCGCCACCTCGGACTCCCCCCGTGAATCCACCTTCCCCGACTTGGTCAGGCGGCAAAACGGCAGTAGGATCGACGTACTGCGGTTTCTAGGGAAGGGGAGAGTGATGAGCAGGCGTTTGCTTTGCGCGCTCCTCGCTCTGGTCGTCGCTGCGCTTGCAGGCGCGAGCGGTGCCGGAGCAGTCACGACGAGCGTCGT
>JBKPFI010000298.1:0-19904 GCA_046728775.1 Actinomycetota bacterium
CAGCCAGCAGGGCGAGGGCGCCGGTCATCAGCGCGAGCCCGGCCAGCGGGAAGATCTTGTAGCGGCCCGTGCGCGCGATCAGCCGGCCGGAGACCGTCGAGGAAACCGTGATGCCGAGCATCGCAGGCACCAGCAGCAGGCCCGCCTCGGTGGGGCTCGCGCCGGTCGTCGTCTGGAGGAACAGCGGGACGAAGACCGTGATGGCGAAGAGCGCGGCGGTCGCGAGGAACAGGGCCGAGCTCGCGACCGCGACCACGCGCGTGCGGAGAAGCTGGACGGGCACGACAGGGTCAGCGGCCCGCCGCTCTCGCACGAGCAGGGCCGCGGAGAGCAGCACCGTCGCCGCGACCAGGCCGACGATCTGGCCCGAGCCCCAGGCGTAGCGCTCGCCGCCCCAGATGCACGTGAGCATCAGCGCGCTCGTCGCTGCGGTGAGCAGCAGCGCACCGGCGACGTCGAGGGGCCGGTCCGGCCGCTCCGTCTCGGGCGCGGGGAGACGGGCGGCGAGGCCTGCCAGCGCGGCGGCTCCTAGGGGCAGGTTGACGATGAATACCCAGCGCCAGCTCGCGTGGTCGACGATCAGGCCGCCGAGCAGCGGCCCGACGATCGTTGCGGCCGCAAAGGTGGCAGCGATGTAGCCCTGGTACCGCCCGCGCTCCCGCGGCGCGACGAGGTCGCCCACCGCCGCCATCGCGAGCGCCATCAGCCCACCGGCCGCAGCGCCCTGGACGATGCGCAGCGCGATCAGCTGGTTGATGTCCTGGGCCGCCGCGCAGAGAGCCGACGAGGCGACGAACAGGACGAGCGCGACCTCCAGCAGGAGCTTGCGGCCGTGCCGGTCACCGAGCTTCCCCCAGACCGGAGTCAGGGCCGCCGCGGCCACGACGTACGCGCTCACGACCCACGAGACGTCGCTGAGGCTGCCCAGGTCGCCGGCGATCACGGGGAGCGCAGTGGCGAGGATCGTCTGGTCGAGAACCGCCGGCAGCATCGCCAACACGATCGCCGCGAAGGGAACGGCGACCGAGGTGACTTCGGGGTGATTCGAAACGCTCTTGTTGGCTGTCTGTTCGCTGTTCATGATGTTCGTAGAGTAGCACAAAGTTTAGAGTTACTCTAATTTTGTAGCATGTCTAGGAATGGAGTCCCTGCGTGAACGCAAGAAGGAGCAGACCCGCCGCCTGATCGCAGAGACCGCGCGGCGGCTATTCGCCGAGCGCGGCTTCGACGCCGTCACCGTCGCCGAGGTCGCCCGTGAAGCGGACGTCTCCCAGGCGACCGTCTTCAACTACTTCCCGACCAAGGAGGACCTCTTCTACAGCGGTCTCGAGGCCTTCGAGGAGGCACTCCTGAGCGCGATCCGCAACCGCGAACCGAACGAGTCCGTCCTCGACGCCTTCGGTCGCTTCGTGCTCGAGCCGCGTGGGCTGCTGGCCGCGACCGAGCCCGAAGCCGTCGAGCACCTGGCGGCGATCACGCGGACGATCACCGATAGCCGCGCGCTGCTAGCCCGCGAGCAGCGCATCTTCGACCGGTACACGGCCTCCCTCGCCGCGCTGATCGCGGAAGAGACAGGCGCGGGGCCCGACGAGGTGGAGCCGAGGGTCGCGGCGACCGCGCTGCTCGGCGTGCACCGAGCGCTGATCGACCACACGCGCAGCCAGATCAACGCCGGCGTCCGCAATCCCCAGCTTGCCCCCCGCGTCCGCGCGCAGGGCAGGAAAGCGCTCGCGCTGCTCGAGCGCGGCCTCGGAGACTACGCCGTCGAAGGCTCGGACTAGCCGGCTCGGCGGATCGCGCGGATCAGCTCGCCTTTGCCCATCTTCGAGCGGCCGGGGATCCCCTTTCTGCGCGCGACCTCGTACAGCTGCTGCCGATTGCGGTCCTCGAGCGCGTGCCCGGCCTGCCCGCCGCGCCGGGCCCCCTTGCGGGCCTCGGCCTGCAGCGCGCGCCGCGTGCTCTTCGGGAGGTGGGCGATCGTCCGCTTCTGCGCCGCGGCGCGCTGAGCCTTCTTGACGTTGCGCTTGGCAGCTTGCGTCTGCTTGGCGGTGGCCATGTGAAACGGCTACCCGGCCGCGATGAATTCAATCCCCTAGCCGGACGAGGCGGGTGCCGGTGGCCTTGAACGAGGCGTAGGCGGTCCCGCCGCGGGCGAGCTCGAGCTTCTCCGCCGACGCGGCCGTGACCTCGGCCGTAATCGCGCCGATGCGGACGCGTACGCGGTTGCCGACCTGGACGACCGACGCGATCTCTCCGCCGAGCAGGTTCAGCGCCGAGCCGTCCTCGACCTCGGCCCTGCCGACCACAACGTCCCACGGGTAGACGACGACGCCCACCTCGCCGCCGCCGGGATCCGTCGAGTAGACGACTTCCCCGCTCTGGAGCCGGATCCGCGTGAGACCGTCGTCGAGCCGCTCCGCGTGACCACGGAGAAGGTTCGCGCCGGTGAACGAGGCCACGAACGGGTCGGCCGGGCGCGCCACCAGCTCCTCGGGGCTGCCGAGCTGGCGGAGCCTGCCCTCGACGAGCACGCCGACCGTCTCCGCGAGCGCGACCGCGTCCTCGTAGTCGTGGGTGACGATCAGCGTCGGCAGGTCGAGCCCTCGCAGCAGCTCCTCGAGCTCGGCGCGGACCGTGGCCTTCGTGTGGGCGTCGAGCGCGGCGAGCGGCTCGTCGAGCAGCAGCACGCCCGGGCCCCGCGCGAGAGCCCGCGCCAGGGCGACGCGCTGGCGCTCGCCGCCAGAGAGCCTGCCGGGCCTCTCCCCCGCGAGGTGCGAGATCCGGAAGCGTTCCAGCAGCTCGTCCACGCTCTTCTTCCCCGCGAAGGCGACGTTCTGGCGCACGTTCAGGTGCGGGAAGAGCGCGTACTCCTGGAAGACGAGGCCGACACGCCGTTCCTCGGGCGGGCGGAGAATCCCGCGCTCGACGTCGACCCAGGGCTCCTCACCGAGCGCGACCCGGCCCGAGTCGGGCCGCGCGAGGCCTGCGATCACGCGCAGGACCGAGCTCTTGCCCGCCCCGGAGGGCCCGACGAGCGCGACCGTGCGCTCGACCTCGAGCTCGAGCCTCAGCTCGAACGCGCGGAGAGCGAGGCGGAAGTCCGCCGAGAGGGTCGCCACGACAGGCTCAGCTTCAACGACAACAGTAGGGCGAGGCTGACGACCACGAGCAGCGCGCCCATCGCGAGCGCCCTGTCGAAGTCGACCGAGAACTCCTCGTAGATCGCCAGCGGCAGCGTCTGCGTCACGCCGCGGAGGCTCCCCGCGAACATGATCGTCGCTCCGAACTCGCCGAGGGCTCGGGCGAAGGCGAGCGCGGCTCCGGCAGCGAGGCCGCCTCGGGCCAGCGGCAGCGCGACGCGGAAGAACGTCCTCGCCGGACCCGCGCCGAGGGTGCGCGAGGCCGCGACCAGGTTGGCGTCGACCGCTTCGAAGGCGGCGATCGCCGTGCGGACGAAGAGCGGGCTCGCGACGAACGTGATGGCAAGCACGACTGCGGTCAGCGTGAACGGGATCTGCAGCCCGAAGGCGTCGAGGGTCGAGCCGAGCAGGCCCGAGCGCCCGAGCGCGGCGAACAGGCCGATTCCGGCGACGGCCGGCGGCAGCACGAGCGGCAGCTCGACGAGCGTGACGAGCAGTTCGCGGCCCGGGAAGCGCCGCGTCGCCAGCAGGTAGGCAAGCGGCGTGCCGAAGAGCAGGATCAGAGCCTCGGCGATCGCCGTCGTCTTCAGGCTGACGAGGAGCGCGTCGGTCACGACGCCGTTCCCGAGCAGGCGCACAAGCCGTCCCGGCGGGACGCGCGTGAAGATCGCGATCACGGGCAGAGCGAGGAACCCGAGCGCGACGGCGGCGGCGCCGAAGTAGAGCGTCGCCAGGAGGGCGCGCCGCACCCGCTACCTCCGCGGGAGAAAGCCGTACGAGATCAGGATCCGCTGGCCGGCCTTCCCCAGCACGCGCTTCACGAACGCTTGCGCCGCCGGCTTGTGCGGAGTCCCTCTAACCACGCAGATGCCGTAGCGGATCGTCGGTTGCGCGCGCACCGGAATCTCGAGTGCCCGCACCTTGCGCGGGACCGTCCGCGCGTCCGTGGAGTAGACGAAGCCCGCGTCGGCCTCGTTCAGGGCTACCTTGGCGAGCACCTCCCGGACGTCGTTCTCGCGGCTGACGACGTGCGAGAGCACGCTCGTCATCCTCAGCCGCTTCAGCACCTGCAGCGTGTACTCGCCTACGGGAACGCCCGGGGCCGCGATCACGAGCTTCACCCCCCGCTTGTGCAGGTCGTAGACGCTCTTGATATGCGCGGGGTTCGACTTCGGCACGATCACGACGAGCGAGTTCCGGGTGAAGGCGACGGGCTTTGAGCAGAGGTTGCTTCTGTAGAGGCCGGTCGGTAGGGCCATGTTCGCCGAGGCGAACACGTCGGCCGGTGCGCCGAGGCGAATCTGGGCGGCAAGCCCGTTCGAGCCGGCGAACGAGTACCTCGCGCTGCGGTCGATCTTCGGGAATGCGTCGGTCAGCGACGAGGCAGCGAACACCGTGAGGTCCGCCGTCTGCCCTCCAGGCGCTGCCTCAGCGGCTGCAAGCCAGGCGGCGACGGCCAGGGCAGCGGCGATGGCCCGCTTCACGAGCCCTCCACCATTACCGAGGTCGCCTTCACCACCGCCGTGGCAGGCTTCCCCTCCGCGAGACCGAGCTCCTCGACGGCGTCGGCGGTGACGATCGCGACAACGCGAGCGGGGTCGTCGACGACCAGCTCGACCTGCGCCATCAGGCCCTCGACCCTGACGTCGGTGACGGTGCCGTGCAGGCGGTTTCGCGCGCTGAAGCGCGTCGACTGCTCGCCGCGGAGGCGATCGACCTCGCTCGCGGCCACGAGCCGGCGATTCCTGCTGTCGCGGGTGGTGGCTATTCGCCCAGCGCGATCCCAGCGGCGCAGCGTGTCGAGGCTGATCCCCAGCCGCTGCGCGGCCTCGCTCGCGGCGTAGAACTGCCTCGGCATCGCGCGGTGATACTAAGGCATTGCCTAGGCGCGGTGCGGGCGCCACCGCAGCAGGCGATGGAGCGTGCGTCCGGGGACGCTGAGGTACAGCGCCGTCGTGAAGTAGAGCGCGACGGCGACGGTCGGGAGGAGGAAGGCGACCCCGGTCGCGACGCCGTAGAGGAGGAAGCTCGGCTGATGCGCGAGCGCGGCCTCGACGGCCTCGGCCTCGACCTCGTCCTTGACGAGCCGCCGCTGCTCGGCCGCGTAGCGAACGAAGACCGTGAGGGCGAGGTCGAGCGCCAGCAGCGTGAGCCCGTAGAAGACGACCGCAACCCGTTCCGGGTCGGTCTCACCGATGAACTCCCCGGCCAGCTTCGTCGGGAACGGCAGGAACGACGCGAGCAGCAGGACGAGCAGGTTGAGCCGGTAGAGGGTGGCATCTGCCCTACGCAGCGCGGCGGTGATCCCCGAGTGCTGCAGCCAGATCACGCCGATCGTGAGGAAGCTCGTCACGTAGGCGAGGTAGGAGGGCCACTCGTGCAGGATCGAGTGCAGCAGGTGCTCGCCGGCGTCCGCCGAGACGCTGAGCTCCAGCACGAGGAGCGTGATCGCGATTGCGAAGACGCCGTCGCTGAACGCCTCCAGGCGCCCTAGCGGCAGCTCGTCCTTCATCGACGGGGCGCGTTCGGCACTGGCTGGTTCGTCGAGGCTCGGCACGGCCGAAGCCGACGTTACTTGCCGACGTGGACGAACACGCGTGCGGCGCCAAGGGGGGACGTTCGGCTCTGGTACCCGCAGCGCGAGTCGATGTCCCCTCGATCGTCCTGAAGCGTCCCTTCGTCCCCGACTTGAACATGCCGATGTGGTTCTTGTCGTGCTCCACGAGGCCGACGAACTCTTCAAATCTGCGCGAGCGCCTTCTCGTGCACCGGTAGAGGCGCGCGTCACGAATTCGGCATGACACTCGTCACGCCGTGAGGAAGGCTCAGGCGGCCGGAGCTTTCGTCGACTCGACGTACCCGCGCACGTCCGCGGCGGGCTCGGTGTACGCGTCACCGAGCGCGTTCTCGACGCGTTCCATGTAATCCTCGGCCCAGTCCGGGAAGTCATAGTCGATCGCGCGGAGAAACTCGAGCGTCGCCGCCCAGCGGATGTCCGCGATCGAGGGACTGTCCCCACCCACGAACGGCCGCCCTTCGAGGAAGAAGGCGCGGAACGCCTCCAGCGGGTCGGCGAGAGCGGCCTCGGCGTCCTGCCGCGCCTTCACCTTCATCTCGTCGTCGGCCTCCGAGGTCGCCACCTCGCCGGGGTATTGCGGGAAGCCGAGGGTCGGGTACGTCGCTCGCGTCAGCAGCGGGTAGAAGGTGCCGATCAAGTAGAACATCGCGTTGTCGACCAACGCGCGCTCGCCGGGGTCTCTCGGGTAGAACCGGTCGAGGCCGTGCTTGTTGCAGAGGTAGGCCATGATCGCGCAGCTCTCGCCGAGCGCGCCCTTCGGCAGGCCCTCCGCCTCGATCGTCGGCGTCAGGTGGGCTGGGTACTTGGCCAGGTACTCGGGCGAGGTCGTCTTCCCCCAGACGTCTACCTCCTCGAAGTCCAGCCCAGCGGCGCGCACGAAGACCCGAACGGTCAGGTTGTTGACGCTCGGCTTCAGGATGTTGACGGTGTACTCGGCCATGTGCTCCTCCCGGTCTGCTCGCTGCGCCGCTCGACCAGCGTCGACTTGTACTCGCTGCGTGCGAGGCTCCCCCACGGAACGAGCTCGACGCGTGTGTCGACGACGAGGACGCTGCGAAGTCTCTCACGGATCGCCTCCGCGAGCCCGGCACCCGCGGTCACGCCACGGCAAAGCTCGACGCTGACCGGCAGCGGCGGGTCCTGCCTCACGCCCGGCGCCCGCGGCTTGACGAGGATGTTGCCGCTGACCTGCGGCGTGAAGGCGGCGACGGCCTCGCGCAGCGCCGAGGGGAAGACGTTGACGCCGCGCACGATGAGCATGTCGTCGGTGCGCCCGAGGCAGCGCAGGCGCGGGGCGGTGCGGCCGCAGCCGCAGGGATCCGTGCGCACCTCGACCTGGTCGCGCGTGCGGAAGCGCAGCAGCGGAGCAGCGCGGTGCCGAAGATGGGTCAGGACGAGCTCACCTGCCGCGCCGTCCTCTGGCTCGATCGCGCCCCCGCTGTCGGGGTCGATCAGCTCGACGTGGACGAAGCCGCGCGCGCCGAGGTGCATGCCGTTCTGCTCCTCGCACTCGCCGAAGAGCGACGGGCCGATATCGCCGACGCCCATCGCCTCGGTCACCTTCGCGCCCCAGCCCTGCTCGAGGCGGGCGCGGAAGGCCGGCTCCCCGCCGCCCGGCTCGCCCGCGACGAGTACGTACTCGACGCTGGACGTCCGCAGGTCGACGTCCCGCTCGGCCGCGGTCTCGACCAGGTAGGCCGCATAGGACGGCGTCAGCACGACCGCCTCGGGCTCGAGCAACTCGATCGCCAGCAGCAGGCGCTCGCTGTTGCCGGTGCCCACCGGGATGTGCACGAGGCCGATCCGCTCGAAGGCGTCGAGCGCCGCGCCAGCCACGAACGGCCCCGCGTTGTAGGTCGAGACGATTCGTTGACCTCTGTGGACGCCGGACGCCGCGTAGCTGCGGGCCGAGGCCGTGACCCAGCTCTCGAGGTCGGCGTCAGTCAGCGGCACGTAGCTGGGCTTTCCGGTCGTGCCGCTCGTCGAGTAAATGCGGACGAGCTCCGACGGAGCGGTGCAGAGGTGCGCGCCGATCGGATTGTCGGGGGTGCAGGAGGCTCTCAGCTCCTGCTTGTCCGTCAGCGGGAGCTCGGCGATGTCTGCGAGTGCCGCGCCGGCGAAACCCGCCAGCTTCTCGCGGTAGAGGCTCGACCGCTCGAGGAGGTAAGCAAGCTGGCTTCGAAACGATTCGTCGTCGAGCGCGAGCTGGTCGGCCCAGGGCCGAGTCTCGACCTCAGGGTCGAGCATCGCGCTCGTGGTCGGCCGCGTCCTCGGCCGCAGCGGCCATGAGGAAGCCGACCGGCCGCTCTTGCTCCTCGGCCAGGTGGGCGAGGAGACCGGCGGTGCGCGCGAGAATCGGGACGCCTTTGACGGCCGCGCGCGGGAAGCCGAGGTCGAGCAGGACCGCGGCGATCGGCATCGACACGTTCATCGGCAGCGGCTTGCCCCACACCTCGGTCACGCTCTCGCGGAGACGGCGCGCGAGGAGGACGTGGGGGCCGCTCACGCCGCGTTCGTCGGCCAGCTCGAGGATCCGCTCCGCGCGGGGGTCGACCGGCCGGTGCACCGGATGCCCGAAGCCCGGGACCTTGTCGCCGGAGCGCTTGATCGCGCGCGCGAGGGCGTCGGCGACGGCGACCGCCTCCTCGCCGGCCACGACGCGCTCCTGCCCCTGCTCGAGCAGCCGTGCGCACTCCTCCGAGCTGCCGAGGACGACCGGCCCGCACCCGAGGATCCCCGCGGCGACCGCGCCGTGGAGCGACCCCGGGTCGGCAGCGAGCGTCATCCGCGCCGCGACGTTCGACGGCATCATCCCGTGCTCGGCGATCGCGACCAGCAGCAGGTCGAGAAAGAAGCGCTGATCGTCCGTCGGCTTCCGCCCGGTCAGCAACAGGTGGAAATGCTCCGTGAAGCTGACTCGGCCCATGAGATCGCCGGCAAGGTCGCGGCCGCGCACCTCGACGCGGTCGGGATAGGCCCTGCCGATGGCGCTCATGCGAGGGCGAGATTTTCGCGAACGAGCCGCGCACCGGCAACCATCGTGGAGAGCTTCCCGAACGCGCGCTCGCGCGGCAGGTACTTCATCCCGCAGTCCGGAGCGACCACGAGGCGCTCCGGCGGCACGACCGCGAGCGCCCTGCGGATCCGCTCCGCAACGAGCTCCGGCGTTTCGACCTCGCTCGCGCCGAGATCCAGCACACCGAGCACGATGGCCTTGTCCGGGAGCTCGCGCAGCACCTCCGGGTCGAGGCCGGGCTGCGCAGCCTCGAGCGAGATGTGCGTCGCCCGGCAGTCGTTGAGCTCCCGCAAGAAGGGGTAGCCGCTGGGCTTGTCCTTGACGACATGGGCGTACCCGAAGCAGGTGTGGATCACCATCTCGCCCTCGATGCCGTGAAGTGCCCGGTCGATCGCCTCGACCGCGTACTCCCTCGCCGCCTCGGGGCGCGCCTGGAGATACGGCTCGTCGATCTGGACGACGTCGGCTCCGGCCGCCTTCAGGTCGCACAGCTCTTCGTTGACGGCGTCGGCGTAGGCGAGCGCGAGGCTCGGCTCGTCGTCGTAGTGGTCGTTCTGCGCCTGCTGCGTCATCGTGAACGGCCCGGGAACGGTGATCTTGATCCGGCGGTCGGTGAGCGGGCGCAGGAACTCGACGTCGCGGACCTCGACCGGCCGCGCTCGCCGGATCGGCCCGACGACGCGCGGCACCGGGTTCTCGTGGCCGGTGCGGTCGAGTGCCATACCGGGCTCGTCGAGGTCGACGCCGGCCAGGGCGGTCGCGAAGCGGTTCGAGTAGCTCTCCCGACGCATCTCGCCGTCGGTGATCACGTCGACCCCGGCCCGCTCCATGTCGAGCACGGCGAGTCGGGTCGCGTCGTCCTGGGCCTCTTCGAGCAAAGGCTCCGGCACCCGCCAGAGCTCACGTGCACGCACGCGCGGAGGCAGCCGCGCGCCGAGCCGCTTCCGGTCGATCAGCCACTCGGGCTGCGGGTAGCTCCCGACGACCGTCGTGACGAGCCCGGCCACGCCCCGTACGTTACGGGCACTTGAGACCAAGGGAGGTCAACCCATGTGCCGCTGGCTCGCCTACTCCGGCTCGCCGGTTCTGATCGAAGACCTGCTCTACAAGCCGACCCACTCGCTGATCGACCAGAGCCTTCACTCGCGACTCGGGGCGGAGACCACGAATGGCGACGGCTTCGGGATCGGCTGGTACGGCGACACCGACCGGCCGGCGGTGTTCCACAGCATCGAGCCGGCCTGGAACGAGCGCAACCTGCGTGAGCTTGCCGGCCACATCTCCTCGCGCCTCGTCTTCGCCCACATCCGGGCCTCGAGCGGCAGCGCCGTCCAGCAGACGAACTGCCACCCGTTCCGGCACGGCTCGTGGCTCTGGATGCACAACGGCCTCGTGCGCGACTTCGAGCACCTGAAGCGGGAGCTCGTGTTGGCGGTCGATCCGAGCCTCTACCCCGGGATCGAGGGGACGACCGACTCCGAGACGTTCTTCTACCTCGCGCTGACGCTCGGCCTCGAAGACGACCCACCGGCCGCGGTCGCGCGCGCCGTCGGACTGATCGAAGCGGTCGCGCGCAGGAAAGGGGTCGAGCAACCGATGCAGATGACGGTGGCGACGACGAACGGCGAGGAGCTCTGGGCGTTCCGCTATTCGAGCGAACGCGAGTCGCGCTCCCTCTACTTCAGCACCGCCGTGGACACGCTGCGCCACCTCTACCCCGACAACCCGCTCTTCCAGCAGCTGGACGTGGAGACGAGGCTGATCGTGTCGGAGCCGCTCGGAGAGTTGCCCGGCGCCTGGAACGAGGTGCCCGAGTCGACCTACGGCATCGTGCAGGCCGGCGCCGACGAGATGCACCCGTTCAAGCCGGTGGAGCCTGCGTAGGCCGTCCGCCTGCGCGGGCGGCGATCGCCTCGAGCTCGCCCTTCGTGACGCCGAGGGTGACGAGGTCAGTCTCCAGCTTCGACACGGCGTCGGCGGGGACGGCGATCTCCCGTTTCCACCAGAGGTGGCCGCGCTCGACCAGGAGGTCCGTGACGCGACCCTCGCCGTCGACGGTCACTCCCTTGACACGACCCATGTGGTGCTCGTCGGCCGAGTAGACGGAGCTCGCGCGGCGTAGCTCGATCTCGCCCTTCGGGACGCGGTCGTACGCCATTCCGACGCCGCGGTCGAGATCGCCGGTGTACTCGCCGAAGCTCGACGGGGCGTAGTTCGGCGCGGTGTAGACGTCCTCGACGCCGACGTCCCACTTCGAGTCCTTCGTCGGCTGCTCGCCCGGGCGAAGGAAGACGTACTCGTGGACGCGGTCGAGCTTGTCGAGCTCCTCTGCGCTGCAGCGCAGGTAGACGTCCGTCTCGGGTGCCGGGTCGACGAGCGCTACGGGCACGAGCCGCCCTTCATCGGGGAGCTTGGAGGGCTGGACGACGAGATGCGTGACGCGGTTGCTCTTCGAGTCGATCACCACGTCGGCGAGCTCCCGCACCGCGTCGTCGTTGCAGCGCACCGGCTTGCCGAGCTCGAGCCTCATGCTCTCGCTACCGCTGGGTGGGGGACTAGTCGTACTCGTACCTCTTCGCCTGCCTGCGGTCGTAGATCCAGGCTGCCAGTAGCAGCAGTGCGCCGAAGAAGATCATCCCTCCCAGGAATCCCCACCGGTACCACGCGCCGGTGACCAGGAGAAAGAGGAGGATGCCCCCGATGCCAATCGCTAGGCAGACGCCCACCACCCACAGCCAGAACTTCCAGCCGAGCTCGTCCATGTGGCTCCTTTCGACGACCAGCTCCGAGCCTGCGCTGGCCGCATCGGTCCGACCACGCGAAGCGTAAACCGCTCAAACGTCACGTGCTCGAAGTCGGTCGGCAGCCGTCTCGCGAGCAGGGGTCATCCGAACGCCCTGGCGGCGCCACGTGAATGCGGCCGCCAGCCCGAGCAGGAGCGTCGGGACCGTCGTCAGGAAGCGGTAGACGAGCACGGCCGCAACGACGCTCGCATTGCCCCCGCCGAAGCCGACGAGCGCGCCAGTCAGCCCTAGCTCGATGATCCCGATTCCGCCAGGGGTGAGCGGGATCGAGGCGATGATCCGGACGAGCGACCAGGCCGCGAAGGCCTCGTGCGCCGACACCTCGGACGAGGAGACGCCGAGCGCCCGCAGCGAGAGCAGGAGCAGGAGGAAAACCGTCAGCTGGCCGGCGAGCGCCGCGGCCGTGAGCAGGTGCCAGCGGCGCTCCAGGAAGTCGCCGGCCTCGACGCGAAAGCGCTCGAAGCTCGCGCCGCTCCAGCCGACCGGGCCGCGGCGGATCGTGCCCAGCGCCCAGTTCGCGAAGCGCGCGGCGACGTCGCCGATGTCCTCGGCCAGGCGCCGGCTGAGGAGCACCAACGCGAACCCGACCACGAGCACGCCGAGGACGCCTGCGCCGACGAAGGCGACCGTGGCCAGCGCCGCGGTGCTCTCACCGTAGACCGCGAGCAGAAAGATCGCGACGATCGGGAACGAGAGGTTGAGGAACTGGTTCCAGAGGCCGGTCAGCGTGACCGCGCGCGTGACGTCGCGGAGCGGGAAGCCCCAGGCCCGGAGAACGCCGTACGAGCCGGCAATGCCGGCCGCGATCCCGCCGGGGACGACAATCGAGAGCGCGGTCGAGGCCTGCGTCACGGTCATCGCCTGCACGAACGAGAGGCCCGGGAGCGCGACCATCCACGGCGGCGCGAAGGTGGCGAGGTTGAGTGCGGTCGCGGCAACCAGGGCCGCGATCCAGCGCCACGAGATGTCCTGCACGACGTCCCAGACCGCGCCGTAGTTCGCGATCGTCGGCAGGAAGTAGACGAAGGTCGCGACGATGATCGCGACGCTCACCGCGCCGAGGACGAGCGGCTTGAGCGCGGGCTTCGGGAGCCGTTTCACGGCCCAGGGCCCGCCGCCGCGGGCTCGGCGCGCGCGCCGATTTCCAGCCGTTCGCCGGGCGAGAGGATCCGCACCGTCACCCGCGGGGCAACCTCGGCCGCGAGGCGCGCGAAGCGCTCAGCCGGCTCGCGCAGCGTCGCCTCGTCCCGGCTCAGGTCGAGGCGCCTGTACGTGCCCCAGTGAATCGGGACCGCGAGGCGCGGCTCGAGCAGGCGCAGGGCCTCGGCCGCGCCGCGAGGGTCGAGGTGCCCAGGGCCGACCCGAGGGCCCCAGCCCCAGACCGGCAGCAGCGCGAGCTCGAGCCCCGGCGCGAGCTCCCGCATCCCCTCGAAGACCTGCGTGTCCCCGGCGAAGTAGATCCGTGCCGCTGCGCAGATCAGGTAGCCGAGCGCCGGCGTCTCGCGCCCGAGCCCCCGCCTGGCGTGGTGCACGGCGGGTGTCGCGCGCACAACCACGTCACCGACGACGACCTCGTCGCCGGCGTCGACCTCGACGACGGGGCCGAGGCCGCGCCGCTCGAGGAGGCGCCCCGCGCCGCGCGGCGCGACGATCCGCTTCGCGCGCGTTAGGCGCAGCGAGGGCAGGTCGAGGTGGTCGTAGTGCACGTGCGAGACGAGGACCGCCTCCAGGTCGTTCCCGATCGCAGGCGGGGCTCCGGCCACGCGGCGCACGTGCGCGATTCGTCGGCGCAGCAGGGGATCGGTGAGGAGACGCGTCCCCGCGGCTTCGACCAGGACGGTGCTGTGGCCGATCCACGTCACACTGAGCGGCTCGTCGCGACCCGGCACGACTCGATTGTGCACGCCTCACGAGCGAGTGGACGGGCGGCGGCCCGGACGCCGCCTACCGGCGAGGCCTCTCGAGCCCCCCTCCCGGCCGCCAAAGGCTGACGAGACCGGCGATGAAGGTCACCAGGAACAGCTGGCCGAGCAGCATCTCCAGCCCCGAGAACAACTTTCCAGGCTGCGCGGCGGGCACCAGGTTCCCGTACCCCGTGGTGGTCAACGTGGTGATGCTGAAGAAGACGAAGTCGCCGACCTCGGGCTCCGTGCCGAAGAAGGAGCCGGCCTGAAGGCGGTCGATCGCGGCGTAGAGGAAGGTGAAGAGCAGCCCGAGATTGACGTACACGCTGACCGCGCCGAGGATCGTCCTGAAGCCGACCTCGCGCTCGCGGAGCACGGCGCCGAGCATCGCCCCAGTCGCCAGGAGCAGCACGCCCAGGACGAGGAGGGCCGCGGTCCCGAGGAGGGCCGCGCCTTCGGTGAAGGCGGCCGCCACGGCGAGACCGACAGCGGCACAAGCGGCGGCCGCGGCCGCGCGCAGGACCCTCGGCCGTGCCTCCGCGCTGACGAGCGCGACGACGCCGCTCGCGCCGGCCACCGCCGCCATCAGCGCTCCGGTCCAGCCCTTGTAGGCCGTCAGCGACAGCAGCATGTACGTGGCGACGACGAGGAGGAGGACGAGGCCGAAGGCGTTCGCGATCCGGGCGGCGAACCGGGTCCAGCGCTCACCGCGCCTGCGGGAGAAGGCGGAGGAGGTCCGCGGCGGCATCGGCCCCATCATGGCCTGCGCGCTGGCCGGAGCCGCAGCGGCGACCACACCGACCCAGTTGGGTCAGGCGGGGCGATGCCCGGGATTGCGAATCTCGGAACGTGGAGATGAGCACCGTCAACCGTGCACCCGCGCCTCGAGATCCCGCTGACATGCGCCGCTTCCGCGTCAAGCACGCGCTGCGCTCGCTCGAGGACGCGCTGATGCTCCTCGAGTCGAGGCCCGCCGAAGGAATCGAGATCGCGGCGCTGGAGCGCGTGCGCGCCGACCTCGCGATCGTGCTCCGGCTCGCGGAGGCCGACTGCCGATGAGCGCAGCGGCGATCCCAGCCGACGCGGTCCGTTTCGAGATCCCCGGCGCAGCGTCGTCCGCGCGCCTCGTGCGACGGCTCGCACGCAAGGCGAACGTGATGCTGCTCGCCGGACACGGCCCGTTCAACTCGATCGTCGCCGAGGTGGGTGAACAGCCAGACGACCTCGCCACGCTGCTGCGCGAGGTCGAGTCCTGGGTCGAGGAGGAGTCGCTGGCGGCGATCAGGTTCGAGCTCGACGGCCGCGCGTACGTGCTCGAGGCGGGCGAGACCGACTGGACAGCCGTCCCGCCGCAGCCGCACACGGGCGACATCGCCGCTCGGCGTACACGCCTGCGCGAGGCCCTGACCTCGGTCGACGTCGCCATCGCCGAGCTCGAAGGCCGCGAAGGGTGCGCCTCTCGGCCGGACATGGTGGGGCTGGAAGGCCTGCGCGCAGAGATCGAGCTCGCCCTCCGCCTGCTCGACTGAGCCGGCTCCGGCAGCGACAATGCTCGTGTGTCGAAGCTGCGCGAGCTCGGCGGTGACGTAGAGGACGCGCTCGAGCGCGTGAAGGTCCCGAGCTACGTCATCGACGAGCACGGGATCATCCGCTGGGTCAACACCGCCGGCAGAGAGCTCGTTGGAGACGTTCGAGGACGCCAGTTCACCTCAGTCGTCGCTCCCGAGGAGACCTCGCGCGCGCGGGACGTCTTCGCGCGCCACCTCCTCGGCTCCGAGGACGTCGACCTGCCGGTCGTGCTGCTGGACGAAGACGGCGACCGGGTCTCGGTCGAGATCAGCTCCGTCTGCCTCTACAGCGGCCACCGCGTGATCGGCGTCTTCGGGCAGCTCACCGGCGTCGAGGTCGACCCGCAACCGGAACCGCATCCGCACCTGACGCCGCGTCAGGCCGAAGTGCTGCGCCTGCTCGAGCACGGGCGCTCGACCGACCAGATCGCGAGTGAGCTGCACCTGAGCGTCGAGACGGTCCGCAACCACGTTCGCGGCATCCTGCGGGCGCTCGGCGTCCACTCGCGGCTCGAGGCCGTCGCGCTTGCCCGGCGCGAGCATCTCGTCCGGAGCTGACGACGCGCTAGACGCGCAACGTCGGCGAGCGCGCGACGGTCCTCGGCCGCCGCGCGCCCCCCGGGCGCTAGCCCGCCGCGGCGGTCGGCGTGCCGGCCTTGCGGTAGCGGTAGCCGCCCCGCTGCTTCGTCGTGAGGCCGAGGAAGATCGCGGCGAGGCCGACGGCGACGTGCGGAACCCAGGCGTTGGCGCCCTCGTCGGCGAAGCCGAACAGCCACGGCGAGAGAGCGAGCAGCGCCCCGGCCGCGACGTCGATCAGGTTGTGCACGGCCATCGGCGCGACCTTCCAGACGCCCAGCTCGTAGTCCGTGACGAGGCTGTAGCCGATCAGGCCGATGCCGAGCACGACCGGAACGAGGGCCGCCGCCGTGTGCTCCGAGAACTGGAAAATCCACGGCGCGGCGATGAGCGCGACGCCGACGATGTAGTCGAGCGGCGCGTGGAACTTCGTCGGGATGAAGCGCATGCGGACTCCTTTGTCGAGAGCTTCTTGCTTCCCGACTGATTCGCACAGGCGGCCGCGGCGGTTCGGCCTCTAGGCGAGGCGGTCGGCCTTCTGCAGCAGGCGTAGGCCGAGAAAGGCGATCCAGAGGAAGACGACGACCGTGCCGGCGCGAGTCGCGGCGCCGTTCCCGAGCGCCGAGAAGGCGGCGTTCGCCACGATGATCGCCGGAACCGCAGCGAGGCTCGGCACCCACGAGTCACGCCAGAGCGGGATCCGCCGGAAGGTGAACGCCAGGATCAACGGCGCGGCGAGCGTCGCTGCCGCCGTGATGCCCGACTCGACCTTGTGCGCTTGTGAATGCCACGAGTCGTTCGTGCAGCCGGCGTCGATCCCGCGGCAGTCGAGGCGGAAGAATCCGTCGACGAAGGCACCCGCCCCCGCGACGACCAGCACGCCGGCCCCGAGCCGCCCGAGCAGGTCTGGGCTGAGGGCACGCCAGCGCCCCACCGCCAGGGCGACGACGAGCAGGCCGGTCACGTTCGCGCCGATCCGGTTGTAGATCCAGGCGCTGCTCGCCGTGGTCGCTCCGAGGTCGGAGATGTCGTCACGCGCCGAGCTGTAGGAGGCCGGCTGCGCCAGCCCGCCGGCAATCCAGCCGACGTTGACGGTCACGAAGGCGAGCACGCCGCAGATCCCGGCAGCGCGGACGAGCATGCTGAACCTTCGCACGCCGTGCTTTAGCCACCGCGCCTCCCCGAGTTCCCGGGTGACTTCTACGCCGCCGGCCCGCGGCCCGCAACGGGCTCGGCCGCCCACGTCCAGGCCGTGCCCTCGTGGACGGCTGCGTAGATGTCGTCGCGAAGCCGGTTCGCCTCCTCGTCCGTGAGCGTCCTCGTCGGGTGCCGAAGCACGACGCGGAGCAGCACGTTCTTCTGCTGCGGAAGCAGGCCGAGCCGTTCGGCCGCCTGCGGCGGAAGCGCCTCGCCCGGGGTCTCCGCCGCTACCTCGACGGCCTCGACCGCGGCGGCGCGGTCCCCGAGAGCGGCGCGCACGCGGTCTCCGAGCTCCTCCGCCGTGGAGTCGGCGCCGACCGCAATCGAGAGGTCGCGCCGCACCGGAGGCTGCGAGGAGACCGGCCGGTAGGGCTCGAGATCGAGGAGCTGCTGTGCGACGCGCGGGTCGGACGAGCGGAGCAGCCGGATGTCGTCGACGCCCTTGCGGAGCATCAGCGCGCGGTCGAGCCCGATCCCCATGGCCAGGCCCTCGTACTCCTCAGGCAGCCCGGCCTTCCCGAGCACGTCCGGTGCCGCGAGGCCGCACTCGAGCAACTCGACCCAGCGATCGCCGACGCGCACTTCCACCTCGAGTCCGTCGCAGGTGTACGGATGCACGGCCGGCAGGTACCGATACGCGCCGCCCGGGACCAGTGCGCCCACGACGAGGGCGACCATCGTGCGCAGGTCGTTCCCGCTCGTCGGCGCGCGGCAGAGGCGCCACAGGTCGAGCTGGTGCGGCTCGCCGACCGAGATCCGGTCGATCCGGTCGCGGCGGTAGACGAGCCCCGGGCAGACGAGGAGCACGTCGTCGTAGGACGCGCGGGCGAGCGACCGCAGCAGGCCGGGGATCATCGCGCTCGTGTGGGTTCGCAGCACCTCGTGCTCGCCCACGTAACGCGTGTAGCGGGCGTCCCGGGCAGCCGCGTCGGGCGGGTACCCGAGCAGCTCGTAGTTGTCCGCGATCGACACGACGGGATGGCTCCGGTGCACGATCACGTCGCAGCTCCAGGCCTCGTGCAGGGCCGTCACAGCTGCCTGGACGAGGAGCTGGAGCGCGTGCGGCCCGTTGGCGGCGTCGGTCAGGTCCGGAAGGGCCAGCGCCCTTCGGTAGGTGTCTTCCGAGGTGAGCATCGTCTCCTCCTGGTTGCGTGTGAACGGGACGGGTGGCGCCCCGAGCCGCGTCCGGAGGAGTGCCTAGGCGAGCAGCGCCCGCGCTCCGGAGGCGACCCGGGGCGGGAGAAAGACGAAATGCTTCGTCATCGCTGCCATGAGCTCAGGATAGCCCGCCGAGCGCGGGCGCAACGCCTGCCCGCGCAGGTCCGCCAGGTGCTTGACTGCCGGTCATGGCGTTCCGCTATCCCACACGTTCGCACGAGGAGCGTCCTGCGTGAGCAGGCCGTTCCTCCTCGTTCAGTTGAGCGATCCGCACGTCGGCGCGGCGTGGGACGGCGCCGATCCGCTTGCGCGGCTCGCTGCAGCGGTCGACGCCGTGCTCGCGCTCGAGCAGAGCCCGGAGGCGGTTCTCGTCTCCGGCGACCTCGCGGAGCACGCCGCCGACAGCGAGTACGAGCAGGTTCGTGCACAGCTCGCGCGCATCGACGCGCCTTCGTACGTCCTGCCGGGCAACCACGACGCCCGTGAGGGGCTTCGCCGCTGCTTCGGCGTGCCGGGCGAGGGAGACCGTCCCGTCCAGTACGCGGCAGACCTCGGGCCGCTCCGGCTGGTCGTCGTCGACAGCACACGCCCTGGCGAGGACCGGGGCGAGCTCGACCGCGAGCGGCTCGGCTGGCTCGACGAGACGCTCGCCGCGGCGCCGAGCACTGCGACGGTCGTGGCGATGCACCACCCCCCGCTCGCCGTAGGGATCCCGGCCTGGGACGCGATCGGGCTGCCCACTGCCGATCGTCAGGCGCTGGGCGAGATCCTCAACCGCCACGCACACGTGCAGCGCGTCGTCGCCGGTCACGTGCACCGGGCCATCGCAGCCGAGCTCGCTGGGCGTCCCGTCCTGACCGCGCCCAGCACGTACTTGCAGGGCCTGCTCGACTTCGGTATCACGCGACTCGAGCTCTCGACGGACCCGCCGGGCTTCGCGGTGCACGCGCTCGTGGACGACAGGCTCGTCTCGCACATCCAGCCGGTGCGGGCCTGACGGCGCTCGTCAGTCGACCAGCTTCCGCTCCATCGCGTGGATCGCGATCCGCCACAGGACGAGCCCCCAGACGACCAGAACCGCCACGCGCACAAGGTCGGTCCAGCCCTCGAAGCCGAAGACCGCGTGGCGCACCAGCTCCACGCACTGGTGCAGCGGGTTGAGCTCGCCGAGGATCTGCGCCCAGCGCGGCAGCTGGTCGAGCGGGAAGAAGGTGCCCGCCACCAGGAAGAGCGGCGTCAGCACCGCGCTCACGACGTAGTTGAAGTTCTCGAACGAGGAGGCGAAGCCGGCGACCATGATCCCGAAGCAGCCCCAGCCGAAGCCTGCGAGCCAGCCGATCGGCGGCACGGTCAGCATCCCCCACGACGGGTCGAGCCCGAAGAAGATCGCCACGATCATCGGGACGCAGCCGTAGACCCCGGCGCGGGTCGCGATCCAGATCGCCTCGGCGGTGACGAGCTCCTCGGTGTCGACCGGCGCCGCCAGGATCGCGTCGTAGGTGCGCTGGAACTTGTACTTGACGAAGGTGCCGAACATCGCCGGGAAGGCGGACGAGAAGAGCACCGCGGTCGCGACCGTGCCGGTGCCGACGAACTCGACGTAGCGGAAGCCGCCGATCGTGCTCACGAGCGAGCCGAAGCCGAACCCGAACGCGAGCAGGTAGATCGTCGGCTCGACGGTCGAGGAGAACGTGCTCGCCTTCCAGTACGACGAGAAGTTGACGACCTCGCGCACGAGCACGCCCGTCAGCGCGGGCCGCTCGAGCCTGCCGATCCTCTCGGCGCGGGCCGCCACTACTCGATCTCCTCGCCCGTGAGGAGGACGAAGACGTCCTCGAGGTTCGCCGGCCGCCGCTCGCCCTCGAGCGGGTAGCCGTTCCGGTCGACGCCGAGGATCGAGATGCTCGTGCCCGTGCGCCTGGTGCGCAGGCCCGCTTCGGCCGCCTCGGCCTGCACCTCG
>JBKPFI010000146.1:0-3023 GCA_046728775.1 Actinomycetota bacterium
TCGTCCGCGACCACGGACGTCTCCAACGAGTCCTCGACCGAGCAGAAGCAGAAGCTCGACCAGGACTTCGGCTGTGGCTGCGACCACGGCAAGAAGGACGGCCGTGACGGCAAGGACGGTCACGACGGCTCCGCCGGCAGCGGTGGAGACGGTGGCTTCCAGCTGGGGATCCAGAAGGCGGAGACCGACCAGTGGGCCCTCGGGATCGCCCTGAGCAAGCAGAACGCAGTGAACGCCAATGCGCCCGTCTCCACGGCCGGCGGCAACATCACCACCGGCTCGAGCAACGCCACCCAGAACGCGGCCTCGGCCGCGACGACCGACGTTTCCAACGAGTCCGAGACCGAGCAGAAGCAGAAGCTCGACCAGGACTTCGGCTGCGGTTGTGACCACAAGGGCGGCAAGGGCGACTGGGGCTCCAGGGGCGGCAACACGTTCGCGGACGACGCGAACGAGGCCTCGAAGCCCGAGAGCAACGACACAAAGGAGGACGCAGGGAACCAGGACCTCACCAGCCACAACAAGTGGCAGCGACAGGAGGACTGACTGACCTGAGCTGACCACACAGTGGACGAGAGCCGCGGCAGGGGTCGCGGCTCTCGTCTCCTTTCGGTGAAGGGAGGACGATGTGACTTTCAGAGGCACGGCCGGTATCGGCTTCGTCGCAGCGATGCTCTGGGCCCTCGCGCTCGCCGCGCCGGCCTCAGGCGCCGTCCGCGAATCCTCCTACGTCGAGCGGGCGACGACGCCGTACGGGGCGAGCACGCGCTGTTACGGCACTCGCGACTGGGCCGAGCTCGTCGATGCCGGCTATCCGGACCTGAAGGGGCACGAGAGCGAGGTCTACGGGTTCTGGCGCTACGACCGGCGCGAGGTTGCGCTTCCAGCCCGAGGCTGTGCGGCGCTCGAGAAGTGGCGAACGGCTCGGGCGTCTGTGCTCGGGACGTGGATCTTCGTCCTAGGCCACGAGCTCACGCATGTCCAGCAGACGGCTCTCTACCATGCGCCGTGGAGCCGACCGTTCGACGAGGTGCAGGCGGACTGCGGCGGCTACGCGAAGTTCCAGTCGGTCAGGCTCGCGCTGGGGATCAGGCGCGCGGTGGCGCCACCACCGCGGAGCTTCACCCGCTGCCCCGCAAGGCGGGCAAAGGGCCGCTAGCCGCTTCGCGGTGCCTTCACCTAGCCACGTTGCTTGACACACCCGACCCCGCGTACTTCGTAACCGTGTCTGACACCGTGCTGGCGCTCGGGATTGCAGGGGAAGTCGCACCTCCGCGATGGAGGCGTCACACTTTTGCGCGCGTGTCTGGCACCGGCATGGAAATGGCGCTTCGGTGCGGTGTCAGGCGCCGGTGAACGCTAGCGCCGCTTAGCGAGCGCCTTCACGACCCGGCGCTCGACGAGGAAGGCAACCACGCTCATCAGAGCGCCGAGGAACGCCCGTTCCAGCCGTCGCCTCATTAGCCGAGCTCCAAGCCGCGCGTCCCGCGGAGGTCGACCCACGTGCGGGTCGGGCCTTGGACGATGGTGATCACGACCGAGCCGCAGTGGCGGCAGCGGACGACGACGCCCGGGCACTGGACGTAGGCGTCGAGCCTGGCGAGCTCGTCGCGTGCGCCGCAGCTGTCGCAGACGCACGGTGCAGCGGTCAGGTCCACCCCGAACAGCTCGAGCAGCAGGCCTCCGGCAGCGTTGCCGTCGAGCACGAGATCGCGGGTCTCCGTCATCCCGTCGCTCCGAAGCGCTCGGTCCGAATCCAGCGCGGGTCGTACCCGAGCTCGACCAGCCCGTCGGCCGCGGCGTCGACGAACCGCGTCGAGCCGCAGACGTAGACGCGAGGCTCCTCCGCAACCGGAAAGGCCACGTCTGCGAGCAGCTCCGCGTCGATCCGCCGCGCGTAGCCGCTCCAGCCGGGCGGCTGCTCCCGCGTCAGTGTGTGGACAACCTCGAACCCGTCGCCGGCGAGGTACTCGAGCTCGTCCCGGTAGATGACGTCCTCCCACGTCCGCGACGAGTAGACGAGCCGCATCGGCGCCTCCGCGCCGACCTGCGCGCGGTGCCGCGCCATCGCCATCAACGGAACGACGCCCGACCCGCCGGCGACGAGCAGCACCGGTCCAGGCTCGCCGCCGTCCCAGACGAAGTAGCCGCCGATCGGCCCGCGCACCTCGAAGCGGTCACCCTCGCGCGCCTCGTCCACGAGGTACGGCGAGACCTCGCCGTCCTCGAGCCGCTCGACGGTGATCGCGAGCGGCCCACCGGGGGCCGAGGCGATCGAGTAGCTGCGCTGAGCCTGGTAGCCGTCCTCGGCCGTGAGCCGGACGTCGAGGTGCTGGCCGGCGCGGTGGCCGGGCCAGCCGGGCACCTCGAGCTCGAGCGTCCGCACGCGCGGGGTCTCGGGCACGCTCGCCGAGACGTCCGCGCCGAGCCACGTCAGTCGCCCCAATACCGCTGTTCCAGCCACGGATCGCCTGAGGCACCGCTTGCGGTGCCGGTTGGAGGGCGCACGGGCTTTGCTCGTGCGCCCGTCTGGTTCGGTTCGGCTAGTCGCCCCAATACCGCTGTTCCAGCCACGGATCGCCTCTGATGTGGTAGCCGTTCGACTCCCAGAAGCCGGGCTCGTCCTCGTCGCGCAGGTCGAGGCCACGCACCCATTTCGCGCTCTTCCAGAAGTAGAGGTGCGGCACCAGCAGCCGCGCTGGGCCGCCGTGCTCGGGCTCGAGTGGCTCGCCGCCGTAGGCGAACGCGACCCAGGCCTTCCCCCCGGCCACGTCCTCGAGCGGGAGGTTCGTGGTGTAGCCGCCGTCGCAGAAGGCGAGCACGTATTCGCGGTCGTGCTCGACCGGCTCGAGCAGCGTGTCGACCGAGACGCCTTCCCAGGTCGTGTCGAGCTTCGACCACTTGGTGACGCAGTGGATGTCGACGGTGGCCGCCTCGCTCGGCAGCGCGCGGAACTCCTCCCACGTCCAGCGGACGGGCTCGGCCCCGCCGGTGATCGTGAACGTCCACTCCTCGAGCGTCGT
>JBKPFI010000339.1:0-4469 GCA_046728775.1 Actinomycetota bacterium
CCCGGGCGGCGAGAGCTACCGCGGCTGCGTCGAGCGGATGCGTGCCTTCCTCGACGACGTGGTGCGCGAGTTCGACGGCCGCCGCGTGCTCGTGATCGCGCACTCCGCCCAGCGGTGGGCGCTGCGGCACCTGCTCGAGGGTGTGCCCCTGGAGGACCTTGTCGACGCGCCCTTCGAGTGGCAGGAAGGCTGGGAGTACCGCGTGGCGGCTAGCGGCCGAAGTGCCCGCGGCTGAGATCGACGGCGACAGCCAGCAGCAGCAGGCCGGCCCACCAGTTGACGGGGTCGAACAGGAGCGGCTCGGGGTCGCCGATCCAGTCGCTGATCCCCCAGACGACGAACCAGATCAGGGTCATGCCCCGACTCTAGGGCGCGACCCGGCCGGCGCCGGCTAGGTCGTGAAGCGCGGGCGAGCCGGCACGCGCGGGCGGCGTTGCCCGAACACGCGCCAGATCCGGCGGGGCGCGACGGGCCTCCGCCTGGCCGGCTCGACCGCCGCCGCGCGCCTCATCGCACCCTCAGCGTCCTGTACGCCGGCTGGAAACCGGACTTCGTGGCGCTGACGAGGAGCTTTCCGCGCTTTCTCGGTCGCACCTTGAACGTGGCCGTGCCCGCGGCGCTCGTTCTCCGCGCGACCGCCCTCCCGCCGGCGCCGGCGAGCCGCACGCGCACGCCCGCGAGGCGACGCCCGCGTCCGTCGAACACGGACACCCGGACGGTGCTCATGCGCCTGCGACGGGCGAGCCCGCTTACGTTGAGGCGGAGCCGTGGCTGCAGGCGGATCACCTGCATCTGCGTCCAGTCGCCCTGGTTGCGGTCCTCGTCCACGCCCGCGACGCGCCAGTAGAACGGGCCGCCGCTGTTGTAGCCGAACTGCGTCATCGTCGGCGCGTAGCTCGGGTTGTCGGTGGTGACGCTCTCGAGCGTGCGGCTGAAGTCGGGCGACTCCGCGATCTGCACCTTGTAGGTCTTCACGCCGAGCCGCGGGTTCCAGCTGAGCAGGATGTGGTCCTTGCCGCTGTCGGTCTGCGCGTTCGCCGGCTCACCGATCGTGCGCGTGAAGGACTGGGTCCCGGAGTAGGGGCCCGGAACGGAGCCGCCCGAGTCCGCGGGGAACTCCGCGCGCACGCGCCAGTGCCAGACGCCCGTGCCGGTCATCTTGATGAAGGAGGCAGCCGGCGTGCGGAAGCCCGAGAAGTCGCGGTGCGTCCCGTCGGGCTGGTCGACGGAGATGTCGTACGAGGCGGCGCCCTGCACCGGGCTCCACGCCCACACGGGCAGCGTGTCCCCTCGGGCCGGATTCGAGGCGCTCGGGACCGGAGCCGCGAGCTTCTTCTGGAAGGTGCCCGTTGCCGACCAGGTCAGGCCGGTCAGGTTCTCGTCGTCGGCCCGCACGCGCCAGTAGAGGACGGTGTCCGCGGGGTAGGTCGTGTCGCTCGAGTACGAGGTCGCGTCGGTGACGACGTCGTCGAGCGGGTCGCCGAAGGTCGGGTCGGCCGCCACCTGGAGCCGGTAGCGCCTCGCGCCGAGGGTCGGCGTCCAGCGGAAGGTCGGCTGGTCGAGGAAGGTCTGGACGCTCAAGGGCGAGACGAGAGTCGGAGGCGTCGACTGCTTCTGGAAGGAGCCCTTCGCTGAGTTCGGCAGGTCGAGCGGCAGCGCATCGCTCCCGTCGGCCGCGGAGGCAGGCAGGACCGCCCAGTAGAAGGTCGTCGTCTCGTCCGGGTAGGTCGTCGGCTTGATCTGGTTCCGCGGCGCGTACGCCGGAACGCGCGTGAACGCCTCGTCGATGATGTTGCTGAAGTTCGCGTCCTTGGCGATCACGACGAAGTAGCTGTTCGCGCCGGACAGGGCCTTCCAGGTGAACAGCGGCGTCCGCACGGAGGTCGTGCCGGTCACGGGGGCGAGGTAATCGCTCGCGCAGGGGTAGCCGAAGACGCAGGGCACCGAGTTACCGGGGTCGGCGGAGTTCGGGTAGTCCGTCCAGGTGAACGCCGGGCCGGCCGGGGCGGTCGAGTCGACGTTGCCGTCCTGGAGGTACGGGTAGTCGCCCCACACCTCCTGGTTGCCGGTCGCGCGGTCGCTGCGCGCGCGGACGCGGAAGCAGTAGGTGCCGGGCCCGAGCACGTCCTTTGCGAGCGTTCCCTGCCAGACGACCGGGTTGTAGATCGTGGTCCCGAGCGGCGTCCACTCCGGCACGGAGGTCTTTCGCACGTAGGCCGAGGTGGCCCACGAGCACGTCGTGCCGGTCCAGTCGGCCGCCTGCACCTCGTAGCTGGCGGCGCCCGGAACGGGGTCCCAGCGGACGACCGGCACGTGCGTCTGGTAACCGGGCGTGCCCGTGGCTTCGTCCGTGCCCGGGTCGGCGAGGTTGTCGCGGAGGCGGAGGTTCTTGATGCTCGTGCCCGGCACGGGGCCGGCCGGCGCGACCTTGTCGAAGGTCTTCGTGAACGAGCCGCCGTAGTTCCAGACGCCTGCGTTGCCGTCGGGGTCGAGCGCCCGGACGCGCCAGTAGTAGACGTTGTCCTTCAAGACCGCGGTCGGCGAGAGGGAGGTCGCGATCGTCGCCGCGCTGCAGCAGACCTTGGAGCCCGGCGCGAAGTCGACCGACGAGTTGATCTCGACCTCGTAGCGCGCGGCGCCGGGCACAGGGTTCCAGGAGAAGCGCGGGTCATAGGCCTCCGGGGCCGGGTTCAGGTCCTCGAGCTGCGTCGAGGTCGTCGAGGGCCAGACCCAGTTGAACGACGACACGGGTGTGGCGACGCCTCGGTTCCCCTCGGCGTCGACAGGCGTCACGCTCCAGTAGTACGTGCCGGGCGCGAGCGCCGAGGTGATGGCGGCCGAGGTGGCGGCGACGTTGGGCGGGCCCTTCGGGTCGTCCTGGTTCGCGTACTTGAGCACGAGGGAGCCGAGGCTCGGGTCGCTTGCCGCGGACACCAGGTAGTGCGCGGCACCAGCGACACCCGACCAGGCAAGCACGACCGGGTTTGCAGGGAAGCTGAGGCCCGCGCCGGCGGCCGGCGACTGCAGCGCCGGCTGGAGATTCCAGATCTTCCGGAAGGAGCGCGGCTGCGTCCAGGCGGAGGTCTGGCCTGCGGCGTTGGTCGCCCGGACGCGCCACCAGTAGGTGCCGTTGGGGATCGTCTTCAGCAGCGTCGCGCGCGTGTTGCGCGTGAAGAAGTCGTCCTTGCCGGCGCCGAGCACCGGGGAGTTCATCCCGGCGTCGGCGCTGATCTGGAACTCGTACTTGTCGGCGCCCGCGACCGGCGTCCAGGCGAAGCTCGGGACGAACTGGACGACGGCGCCGTCGGCGGGCGCGGTCTGGGCCGGGCGGCCTACCGCGGCCCGGGCGGGGCCCGCCGTGAGGAACGCGATTGCGGCGAAGGCGGCGGCGAGGAGTCTGCGGTCTGCGGCCATGGAGTCCGATGAGACGAGCTCGGCCGCTGAGCTCGGAGGGCGTCCGTATGTCTCGCGAGCAACATCGGGACTGCCCGTGATTCGGTCATCCCTCTGACGAGTGACTTTGGGCTTCGCGCCCCAGCAGCGCCCGGACGCGGCTGCCTTTCTGGGCCTCCGCCTGCTCGGCACGGGCCTCGGCCTCGCGTAGGCGGCGCTCGAGCTCGGCGACGCGGGCGTCGAGCTGCTCGTTGGCGGCGCGCGTGTCCGCGAGCTCTCGTTCGAGAGCGTGCGCGCGGGTGCCTGCGGCGTCAGCTTCGGCGGCCGCCTGGTGAGCCCGGCGGGCCGTGGCGGCCTCGACGCGGACGAGCCGCGCGAGCTCCCGGAGCGGCGCGTCGACCGGATCGCGGCGGGGCGAGAGGCCCGCGAAGGTCGAGGCGAGCGCGTGGGCGTGCCGGCGCGCGTCGTGCGCGAGGACGAGCTCGCGGTTGGCAGGGCCCATCGCCGGTTCGTAGCCGTCGAGGTCGGTGCGGAGCTGCTCGAACGTCGTCGCGGTCGGCTCGGCCTTGCCCGAGAAGCCGTCGGCCTCGAGCAGCTCGTAGCGCTCCGGCGTGACCCAGCCGTCGCCGCCGTCGTCACCGTAGACGTAGGCCGGGAGGCCCTCGGCCATCGCGTGCAGGACACGCTCACCGCGGCCGATCGCAAGGTGGGCATCCTCGACGCCGGGCTCGATCCGGGAATCGGCGAGCGCGCGCTGGAGCAGCCCACGCCGGTAGTCGGAGAGGCCCTCGAGGTGAAGGCGTGCGCGCCGTGGGCGGTCCGGGAGCCGCCCGCGCGGGGTGATCCGGTCGGTGTCGACCGGGCGGCGCAGACGAGCGACCTCGTGACCCAGCGCGCCGGCCCGGACACGCTCTGCGGCGCGGTCGTCGAAGACCACCACGCGCGCGACCGCGCCGGCGAGCTGCGGTGGCAGCCAGAGCTCCTGGTCGTCGCCGTGGGCGGCGAAGACCTGCGGCGTGAGCGGGTACAGGTCGGCGAGCAGGAGCGCCGCGTACGCGTCCTGCGAGTAGATCACC
>JBKPFI010000420.1:0-3097 GCA_046728775.1 Actinomycetota bacterium
ACCCGCTGCGCGCCTCCGACGGCAAGCCCGTGGACGACCTCGGCCGCACGATCGACAAGCTCGGGCGCCCCGTCGACGCCCACGGGGCGCTGCTGCTCGACCCGGACGGCAACCTGCTCCCGAAGGCGTCGCGGACGCGCCTCTGCGCCCGCGCGGGACGCGAGTTCCACTTCAGCAGCCAGATCGACGGCGCGTGGTACCGCTGCTGTGGCGGCCACGTGCGCAAGCTTGTCGATTGCTGCGGCTACGTCAGCAACCGGATCAACGGCGACGCCGCGCTGACCGGCTACTGCTACGCGGGCCGCAAGGTGTTCTGCGTCATGTACTACGACACGAAGATCCGGTGCTGACGGCGGCGCTCGCACTCACCGGCCTGCTGGTCGGCCTCGCGGGCGCCTGGTCGCCCTGAAGCCTCTCGATGGTCGGCACCGTGCGTGCCGCACGCAGGCGAGGTAGGGCAGGAGCCGCGTTCACGGCCGGGCTGGCGCTCGGCGCGGCGGTCGTTTTCGGCGGCCTCGCCGCGCTCGGGGCCGCCGTCAGCGGGCGCTGGGTCCTGGTCGCTGTGGTGGGTCTCGCCGGGGCGGCCGTGGTCAGCGACGCGCTCGGGCTCCGTGTGCGGCCCCAGGTGCGCTTCCAGGTGCCAGAGCCGTGGCGGCGGACGATGCCGCTGCCGCGGGCGCTCTTCCTCTACGGACTCCTGCTCGGTGCCGGTTTGACGACCTACGTGCCCGCCAGCGCCGCCTGGGCGCTGCCGGCGCTCAGCCTCGCCCTCGGTGACGTCGCCGCGTCGCTCGCGATCGCTGCCGGGTTCGCCGCGGGGCGAGCCCTGCCGGTGCTCGTGCTCGCCGCCCGCGGCGGGGAGACGGTGCTCGCGGAGCGGCCCCGCGGCCTGCGGCTGCTGCGTGTGCTCGCCGCCGCCTCGCTGCTCTTCGCGCTGGTCGCCGGCGAGGTGCGCGCGGCCGGCACGGTCGCCTCGCCGGGAGGAGACCCGACCGCCGCGGGAACGGACGTCGCGTGGCGGACCCCTGGGGTCGGCGGCTTCCTGCGCCGCAACGGAGTCGTCGCGCGCCTCCCGGGCGACTACCCGGCAATCGGCGCGACGCTCGTCGCCTGGCGCGCCGGCGGCGTGGTCACCGTCGCTGCCCGCGACACGCTCGCGCCCGTGCTCACGGAGACCGTGCCCGGCGTGCAGAAGCTGGCAGTCTCACGCCAGTGGCTGGCCTACAGCACCGCAAAGGCGATCCATGTCCAGGCCCTCGGCGACCTCGCCCAGAACCGGCTCGTGGCGCAGGCGGCGCGGCCGGGCACGCTCGGACGGCCGGCTCTCGGCGTCGACCTCGTCACCTTCCACCGCGCCACGAGCGAGGGGAGCTCGATCGACGGAGTGAACCTCGTCACCGGCCGCGCGATGCGCCTGCGCTTCTCACGCGACGATCTGCTCCTGAACCCATCGGTCCTGGCGGGGCAGCTCCTCTACGTCCGCGTCTCGCGCTGCTCGCAGCAGCTCCGGCTCGGCCCGCTGCGAGGCGGGCGGGACCGCGTGCTCTACGAGATCGCCCCCCTGGCCGGTCAGGACGCGGGCCACGAGCGACACCATACGAGTCAGGGCGAGCACCTCCCGTGCCCGCACCGCCCGAAGACGACCGCGAGGATGCTCTGGACGACGGCGCTCTCGGCGACGACGGCGTACGTGACCGTCCTGCGGCCGGTGCGGCGGGGGCGCACCGTCCCCACGCTGCTCGCCGTCGCGCGCTGACGCGTAACGCCGCGCGCATTTCCGCGACTGATCGGAGACAATCGCGGGGTCGCGGGAGGAAACGATGAATCGCATCTACGTGCAGACGAACGACGCGGAGCGAAACGAGGTGGTCGTCTTCGACCGGTACGCCGACGGGACGGTCGCCCCGCTCGGGCGCTTCGACAGCGGCGGCCGCGGGACCGGCCTGCCCCACCTGGCCTCTCAGAGCTCGCTTGCGCTGAACCAGGACGGCTCGCTGCTCCTCGTCGCGAACGCGGGCAGCGACCAGCTCTCGCTCTTCGCCGTCGAGGACCTCGGCCTCCGGCTCGAGAGCCGCGTCTCCACCGGCGGCAGCATGCCGACGAGCGTGGCTGTTCACGGCGAGCTCGCGTACGCGCTGAACGCCGGCGGCGAGGGCGGCATCGCCGGGTTCTCCCTCGCGGGAGGCATGCTCGAGCCGCTGGAAGGGTCGACGCGGCCGCTGAGCGTCGCCGGAGCAGACCCGGCGCAGATCGCCTTCAGCCCGGACGGCCGCACGCTCGTCGTCACGGAGCGCGGCACGAACGCGATCAGCGTCTACGCCGTGGACGAGCGCGGCTTCGCAGACGGGCCGCGGACGATCGCCTCCGCGGGCGTGACGCCGTACGGGTTCGACTTCGCCGCCAACGCGGTGATCGTGACCGAGGCCTTCGGCGGGGAGGTCGGCGCGGCGGCCGCTTCCTCGTACGCGCTCGCCGGAAAGGGACAGCTCGTCCCCGTCAGCGCCTCCGTCGGCGACACCCGCAGCGAGGTCTGCTGGGCCGCGGTCACGAAGGACGGCCGCTACGCCTACGTGACCAACTTCGGCGACGGGACGATCTCGAGCTACGCGGTCGGCGACGACGGCAGCATCAGCCTGCTGGAGCCCGTCGCGGCTTCGACGCGGCTCGGCGAGAAGGGCATCCGCGACGAAGCGATCACCGGCGACGGGCGTTTCCTCTACGCGCTCGACGCCGACGCGCGACGGGTCTACGGCTGGTCGGTCGGCGAGGACGGCTCGCTTGCCCCGGTCGGCCACAGCGACGGCCTTCCCGAGACCGTCGCGGGGTTGGCGGCGTCATGAACATCATCTCCCGAGGCTTCCGCGGACGCCGCCGGGACGGCCCGCCCGACCGCGTCCCGCCGGGCCAGTACCTGACCGACGACTTCCCGGTGCTCTCGGCCGGGCCCACGCCGCACACGACGCTCGAGGAGTGGACGTTCACGATCACCGGCGGGGCCGAGCCCGTCCGCTGGACGTGGGAGGAGTTCCGCGCGCTGCCGAGCGAGGCGGCCACCGTCGACATCCACTGCGTCACCAAGTGGTCGAAGCTCGACACG
>JBKPFI010000044.1:0-3419 GCA_046728775.1 Actinomycetota bacterium
CACCTGTACCGGCTCACGTTTCCCGTTCTCGCCCTCGGGCGTCTGAGAGAAAGGCTCAACGCATGAAGTTCCCGCTCCGCTCAACGATGCAGATCGGCAAGTACGTCGCGAGCCAGCAGCGCAAGGGCGAGCGCTACCCGCTCGTGCTGATGCTCGAGCCCACGCTCGCCTGCAACATCGCCTGCATCGGCTGCGGGAAGATCCGGGAGTACGAGTCGAACAAAGCGCGGCTCTCGGTGGAGGAGTGCATCGACGCGGGCGAGCAGTGCCCGGCTCCCGTCGTCTCGATCTGCGGTGGGGAGCCGCTCGTCTACAAGGGCATCGAGGACGTCGTCGAGGGCTTCCTCGAGCTGAACAAGAACATCGAGCTCTGCACAAACGCGCTCCGCCTCGAGCAGTTCCTCGAGGTGTTCAAGCCGAACAAGCGCCTGACCTTCGTCGTGCACCTCGACGGGATGCGCGAGATCCACGACTACATCTGCGACTACCCGGGCCTCTGGGACATCGCCGTCGACGCGATCCGCAAAGCCCGCGAGGCTGGATTCCGTGTCACGACGAACACGACGATCTTCAAGGAGACCGCGGTCGAGGACGTCGTCGAGATGATGGGGTACCTCACGAACGAGGTCGGGATCGACGGAATGCTCGTCGCGCCGGGCTACCAGTACTCGCAGATCGACCCGAACCTGACGATGACGCGCGAGGAGCACGAAGCGAAGTTCCGGGTCATCCGGGCGGCGGCGCGCGAGCACGGCTACCGCTGGCTGGCGAGCCCGATCTACCAGGACTTCCTGACGGGCGACCGCAAGCTCCCGTGCGCCCCCTGGGGCTCGATCACACGGAACCCGTACGGCTGGAAGGGCCCGTGCTACCTGCTCACCGACGGCATCTTCCCGACCTACGAGGCGCTGCTCGATGGCATCGAGTGGGAGGAGTACGGCCCCGGCAACGACCCGCGCTGCGAGCACTGCGCGATCCACTCGGGATTCGAGCCGTCGGCGGCGTTCGAGGCTACGGGCAGCGTGAGGGAGACCGTTCGCAGTGCGGCATGGACGCTGACCGGGTGACCTTCGCCTGCGCGACGGCCGCGGAGCTGCGGGTCGCCCGCCGCGCGGGCGCTCGAGCGGCACTCGTCGGCCTCGGCGCGAGCAACGGCGTGCCCGAAGGGCCCGTGGTCTCGTTCGGGCTCGCAGGGAGCTTGCGGGACGACCTCGCCTCGGGCACCGTGGTCGACGCGACGAGGATCGTCGACGTCGAGGGCGCGGTGCTCTGGGAGGAGGGGCCGCTGGGCGTCCCGGGCGCGGAGCAGGTAACGATGCTCGCCGGCGACGAGCTCGTCGACGACCCCGTCGAGCGGCGGCGGCTGCGCGAGCGCTCGGGAGCCGAAGTCGTGGACCTCGAGAGCGGAGCGCTGGCGCGAACCGGCCGGCTGCTCGGAGTGCTCCGCGCGGTGAACGACACGCCGGACCGTCCGCTGAACGGAATCACGGCCGGCGTCAGGCAGGACGGGGCGTACGACTGGCCGGCCCTGGCGCGTGCCTTCGTGCGCCACCCGCGCGCGTTCGCGCGAGCCGCCGGCGACGCGCAGCGCGCGCTCGGCCGCCTCGACGACGCGGCGAGGGGGTGGTCGCCGTAGGCCGCGTCCTCCTTGCGGCGCCGCGCTCCTTCTGCGCGGGGGTCGCTCGCCTGCGGCTCGCTCCCGTTGGGGAAGCCATGTTTCCCCCACGAGCCCCCTTCTTCGGGATTCACCTCGGCGCACGCGGCGCGCAGGTCGCCGCGCACGCCGAGGAGACCGAGCACGGAAACCTCATGGTTTCCCCCGGAGCCCCTTCCCTCGCCCGCACAGGGGGTCGCGAATCGTGAGCAAGCGCGTACTCCTCGCTGCACCGCGGTCGTTCTGCGCGGGCGTCGACCGTGCGATCGAGATCGTCGAGATCCTGCTCGAGCAGCATGGGCCGCCGGTCTACGTGCGACACCAGATCGTTCACAACGACCACGTCGTCAAGCGGCTCGAGAGGCTCGGCGCCGTCTTCGTCGACAGCGAGGACGACGTGCCGGCCGGCGCGATCTGCGTGCTCTCGGCGCACGGCGTCGCCCCCTCGGTGCGCGAGAACTGCGAGCGGCGCGGGCTGCGCGTCGTCGACGCCGTCTGCCCGCTCGTCTCGAAGGTGCACGCGGAGGCCCGGCGCTATGCCGACAGCGGGCACGTTGTAGCGCTCGTCGGCCACGCCGATCACGTCGAGGTGATCGGCACCCGCGGCGAGCGGCCGGGGGGGACGGTGGTGATCGAGTCGCCCGAGGACGCGGAGAAGCTCGACTCAGAGGGGAAGCCCGTCGCGGTGATCACGCAGACGACGCTCTCGCTCGACGACGTCGCCGAGACCGTGGACGCGCTTGGTTCACGCTTCGGCGACCTCAAGCGGCCGGCCGCGGACGACATCTGCTACGCGACCCAGAACCGGCAGGACGCGGTCAAGGAGCTCGCCCGGCAGGGCGCCTCGCTGATTCTCGTCATCGGCTCGGAGACGAGCTCGAACGCGCGCCGGCTGGTCGAGGTCGCCGAGCGTGCGGGCGCGACCGCGCTCCTGATCGACGGCGAGAGCGGCCTCGACCCGGACCTGCTCGAAGGGCACGAGACCGTGGGCGTCACCGCCGGCGCCTCGACGCCCGAGGAGCTGGTGGCGCTCGTCCTCCGCAGCCTTGCCTCGTTCGGCTACGACGAGCTCGGCGAAGTCGAGGTCGCGCGGGAGAACGTCAGCTTCCGGCTTCCGCGCGAGGTCACGTCCTCCGCATGACCTCCGTCGAGGTTCCCTATTCGATCGCCTCGGTGCTGCCGTCATTGACGGTGCTCGACATCACCAACGAGGTGCGGCGCGAGCTGGGCAGCTCGGAGTACGACGACGGAATTGCCTACATCTCGCCGCTGGACGACGTCGCGCTCGTGCGCGTGCAAGAGCGGGAGTCGGGCTTCTTCTCGGACCTCGAGGAGCTGCTGACCCGCCTCGTTCCCCACGAGGAGCGCGACCGCGAACGCCTGCTTTGCATGCTGCTCGGCCCGCGCATCGAGCAGATCCCGTTCACCGGCGGCGAGCTCTGCCTCGGCCAGTGGCAGCGGATCCTCCTGCTCGGCTTCGACCGACCCGCCGAGCCGCGCTGGAACCTGACGATCCTCGGCTGAGCCCATACGTGGGCGGCGGATCGAGCCCAAGTAACAGACTGTTACAAGGAGCCTGACGTTCACACCTCGCGCGGCTCCGTGGGTTCGCGGGAGCAAGTAACAGACTGTCACTTGGAGGGACGCGTTTGAACTCGGCAGGGCCGCTCCGGCACACTGAGGCCATGCAGCGTGCCCGGAGGCACCAGCGGCTTTCTTCTGCTCTCGCCTTCGCGCTGCTCGCTCTGGTCGCGGAGCTCGCCGG
>JBKPFI010000067.1:0-8488 GCA_046728775.1 Actinomycetota bacterium
GCCACGCCCTGCGCGTCCTCACCACGCGGGCGCTCGAGAGGTGCCTGGCGTGAGACGTCGCTTGCGATGTCGACCTCAGGACGCGCGAGCTTCACTCGTGCGTCCGTCTGAAATGACCTCTCGACACGTCGTTCTTCAGAGGGTTGGCCTATGAGGATCGAGTTGACGGTCAACGGCGAGCGGAAGGAGGCGGAGATCTGGGAGGGCGAGAGCCTGCTCTTCGCGCTGCGCGAGCGGCTCGGGCTGCCCGGCTCGAAGAACGCCTGCGAGCAGGGCGAGTGCGGATCCTGCTCGGTGCTCCTCGACGGGACGATGGTCTGCGCGTGCCTCGTGCTCGCCGCGCAGGCCGACGGGCACGACGTGGTCACCGTCGAGGGCCTCGCCCGCGACGGAGAGCTACACCCGGTGCAGGAGGCGTTCGGCGAGACGGGCGCCGTCCAGTGCGGCTTCTGCACGCCGGGCCTGATCGTCGCCACCGCCGACCTGCTGGCGCGCAACCCCGCGCCGAGCGAGGACGAGATCCGGGAGGCGCTCGCGGGCAACCTCTGCCGCTGCACGGGTTACGCGAAGATCTTCGACGCCGTTCGCGTCGCCGTGGGGCGGCTGTGACCGAAGCTCGGCTCCTTCCGGCGACGGAGCTCGAGCTCGGCCGGGTCGGCGAGACCGTCCGGCGGGTCGACGCGATCCCGAAGGTAACCGGCGAATTCGCCTACGCGAGCGACCTGTTCGCCGCCGGGATGCTCTGGGGCCACACCGTCCGCAGCCCCCACGCGCACGCGCGCATCATCGACATCGACATCTCGCAGGCGCTCGCCATGCCCGGTGTCCACGCCGTGCTGACGCACGCGGACGTCCCGGGCGCGAGGACCTACGGGCTCGAATTCCCGGACCAGCCGGTGCTCGCGATCGACCGCGTCCGCTACTTCGGCGAGCCCGTCGCGCTCGTGGCCGCGGAGCATCCCGAGCAGGCGCGCCGAGCGGCCGAGAAGGTCCGAGTCGAGTACGAGCCGCTCGAGCCGGTCACCGACCTGGAGCGGGCCACCGAGCAGCCGCCGATCCACGAGGGCAACCCGACCGCCGGCCACGGCTTCCGCGACGACCCGCGCCCGAACGTCCTGCGCACGATCGTGATCCGCCACGGCGACCCGGAGACCGCGGGCGAGGTCTCGGTCGAGGGCGTCTACGAGCTGGGGATCCAGGACCAGGCCTTCCTCGGGCCCGAGTCCGGGCTCGCGGTCCCGGACGGCCAAGGCGGCGTCGACGTCTACGTGGCGACCCAGTGGCTGCACGTCGACCGCGACCAGGTGGCGCCGTGCCTCGGCCTCGAGAAGGAGCAGGTGCGCATCCACCTCGCGGGCGTCGGCGGCGCCATCGGCGGACGCGAGGACCTCACGAAGCATAACCACGGCGCGATTCTTGCGCTCCACACCGACCGACCTGTGAAGATCGTCTACAGCCGCGAGGAATCGTTCGTCGGCCACGTCCACCGGCATCCAGCCAAGATCTGGATGGAGCACCGCGCGACGCGCGACGGCCGGCTCGTCTGCGTCCGGGCGCGCATCCTGCTCGACGGCGGCGCCTACGCCTCGAGCTCAGCCGCCGTCTGCTCGAACGCGGCCTCGTTCGCGTGCGGGCCCTACAAGGTCGAGAACGCGCTGATCGAGTCGACCTGCGTCTACTCGAACAACCCGCCGTGCGGCGCGATGCGCGGCTTTGGCGCGGTGCAGTCGTGCTTCGCCCACGAGGCGCAGATGGACAAGCTCGCGGCCGCGCTCGCGATCGACCCGGTCGAGCTGCGGCTCCTGAACGCGCTCGGCCCGGGCGACACGCTACCGACGGGGCAGGTCGTGACCGGCTCGCTGCCGGTGGCGGAGGTGATCCGCCGCGCCGCTGCTCTGCCGGTTCCCGAGGCCGAGGAGCTGCCGCGCGACCCGATCCGGCTCCCCGGCGGCGCGGGCAACACGACGCACGGCCAGGGCGTCCGGCGCGGGGTCGGCTTCGCGGTCGGCTTCAAGAACGTCTGCTACTCGGAGGGCTTCGACGACGCGTGCTCGGCGCGCGTGCGCCTCTGGGTGGACGCGGGCGAGCGGCTCGCCGCCGAGGTCCGCTGTGCCGCCGCCGAAGTCGGCCAGGGGGTGACGAACGTGATCCTGCAGGTCGCGCGCACCGAGCTGCAGACCGACAACGTCGCGCTCGCGCCGGGGTCGACGGACGGCGTCGACTCGGCCGGATCGGCCTCTGCCTCGCGCCTCACCTGGATGGCTGCGGGGGCGGTCAGGCTCGCGTGCCGGGAGGCACTGGAGGAGTTCCGGCGCACCGGCCGCGAAGTCGACCTCGAGCGGACGTACCACCACGCGCGCACCTTCCCGCTCGACCCCGAGACGGGACAGGTGACGGGCGAGCGCGTCCACGTCGCGTACATCTGCGCGGCGATGCGCGTCGTCGCCGAGGTCGACGTCGAGCTCGGCCTCTCGCGCGTGGTCTGGATCGGCACGGCGCAGGACGTCGGGCGCGCGATGAACCCGCAGGCGGTTCACGGCCAGATCGAAGGCGGCACGGCGCAGGGCCTCGGGCTCGCGCTGATGGAGGAGATCCAGACGCGCGACGGGCTGATCACGAACGCGAGCTTCACGGACTACCTGATCCCGACGGCGCTCGACATGCCGGTCGTCGAGGCGGAGCTGGTCGAGGACACGCATCCGGACGCGCCGTACGGGGCGAAGGGCGTCGGCGAGCCGCCGACGGTCGTCTCGACGGCGGCGATCGTCTCGGCCCTGCGGGCGGCGAGCGGGCGGGAGCTAACGCGCGTCCCGGTCCGCCCGGACGACCTGGCGCTCTGATTGGCCTTTTCCGATTTGTCTAGCGTTTGAGCGTCAGGGCTGCGCCGGCGACAAGTAGCGCGAAGCCGATGAGGCGGGGCCAGCCGAGGCCGACCCGCTCGACACCGAAGAGGCCGAAGCGGTCGATCACGGCGGCGCACAGGAGGTTGCCGGCGATCACGATCGCGATCGTCGCCGTCACGCCGATGCGCGGCGGACCGACTGTGATCGCGAAGACGATGAAGACGCTCATCACGCCGCCGATCCACAGCCAGACCGGCTCGTGCAGCGCGGCGCGCACGCCGCTGAAGCTTCGCTCCCAGACGAGCAGCGCGCTAAACGCGCAGACGAGCGAGACGAAGACCGCGAACGCGATCGCGGGCACGATCCCGACGCGCTCCCCGAGCTCGCCCATCACCGCGGCCTGAACCGCCCCCGCGAGCCCGGCCGCGCTCGCCAGGACAACCGCAAGAGCCGTTCCGCTCGACATCTAACGAAGCTATACGCTCAGGCGCGTCGCCGAGAAAGGAGCCGCATGGTTCGAGTCTTCGTCCTCTACGACCACGAGCCCGACGCCGCCCGGTTCGAGCAGCACGCCGCCCTTTGCCGCAGGGTTCCCGGCGGCACATTCCGTCACGGGCGCGTATTCGGAGCGCCTGTGGCCGAGCCCAGGTACCGCTACTACGCGGAGTGGGAGTTCCCGGACCAGGCGGCGTTTCAGGCCGCCGCCCGCACGGAGGAGTTCATGGCGACGGGCAAGGACGCGATGGGGATGGGCGTGCCGTTCCACGTCGAGTTCGCGGAGCTCTCGTGACCGAGCCCGAGTCGCCCCGGCCGGTCGCGCCGGAGGAGCTCGCGTTTGAGCGGATCGTCTACGAGAAGACCCCGCCGCGCGCCACGATCACGCTGAACCGGCCTGAGGTGCTGAACGCCTTCGACTTCCGCATGCTGCGGGAGCTGGCGCGGGCGTGCGAGGACGCATCGTGGGACGACTCCGTTCGCGTGGTCGTGCTGACGGGCGCGGGGCGGGCGTTCTGCGTCGGCGCCGACCTGCGCTCGTGGGCCGACGAGTACCTCGGCAACCCCGGCGAGTACTGGAAGTGGTTCGGGGCGTTCAAGGACGCGCACGACCGCCTGCGGGAGATCGGCAAGCCGACGCTGGCTCGGATCAACGGAATCGCGGTCGGCGGCGGCAACGAGCTGCAGATGGCGTGCGACCTCGCGGTGATGGTCGACGACGCATTCATCCGGCACGTCGGGCCCGAGCATGGCTCGGTGCCCGCCGGTGGGGCGACGCAGTGGCTGACGATCATGGTTGGCGACCGCCGCGCCCGCGAGATCGTGCTGATGTGCGAGGAGATCCCGGCCGCCCGGGCGGCGGAGTGGGGCCTCGTCAACTGGGCGGTGCCGGCGGGCGAGCTCGACGCGAAGGTCGACGCGGTGGTCGAGTCGCTGGCGCGGAAGCTGCCGCAGACGACGCGCTACGCGAAGCAGCACCTGAACTTCTGGCGCGATCTCGCCTGGCACGAGACGATCAACCACGCCCGCGACTGGCTCGCCCTCTCGATGGCGACCGACGAGCCACGGCAGGCGATCGAACGCTTCCTGGAGCGCAAGTGACACCCCGTTGTCAGACCCAGTGAGGGAACAGCTCGTGGTCGTCGATCGCGACGGGGCCGTCGCGGTCGTCCTGCTCAACCGCCCCGAGCAGCTGAACGCGCTCTCGGACGAGTTGATGGACGAGCTCGTCCGAACGCTGGGCGAGCTCGACCGCAACGACGAGGTGCGCGCGATCGTGCTCGGCGGGAACGAACGAGCCTTCGCCGCAGGCGCCGACATCGGCGAGCTCGCGCAGGCCTCTGCGATCGACCTCTACTACCAGCGGCGCGTCGAGCGCTGGGACGCGATCCGCGGCCTGTGGACGCCGCTCGTCGCCGCAGTCTCCGGCTACTGCCTCGGCGGCGGCTGCGAGCTCGCGCTCTCCTGCGATCTGATCGTCGCGAGCGAGACGGCGCAGTTCGGCCAGCCCGAGACCGGGCTCGGGATCATCCCCGGCGCCGGTGGCACTCAGCGCCTCACGCGCGCAATCGGCAAAGCCCTCGCGATGGACGTGATCCTCAGCGGCCGCCGCCTGAACGCGAAAGAAGCGCTCGAGGCCGGCCTCGTCGCCCGCGTCGTCGCCAAGGAGGCCTGGCTCGACGAGGCGAAGCGCGTCGCCAGGGACATCGCCGAGAAGGGCCCGGTCGCAACGCGCCTCGCCAAGGAGTCCGTCGATCGCGCCTACGAGACGACGCTGACCGCCGGCCTCGAGGCCGAGCGGCGAGCGCTTTACCTCGCGTTCGCGAGCACTGACGCGAAGGAAGGCCTCACCGCGTTCACCGAGAAGCGCAAGCCCGACTTCGAGGGCCGCTGAGCAGGCTCGCGCGTTTCCTCGAGCCGCCGCGGCTGCGCACGCTCGAGGCCGACGAGGAGCGCCGTGCGACGTGGCTCGAGCTCTTCCTCGATCTCGTCTTCGTCGCCGCGATCGCCCAGGTCGCGCTGACACTGAGCGCCGACCCGACCGCCGCGGGCTTCGGTCGCTACCTCGCGCTCTTCCTCCCGATCGGCTGGGCCTGGGCGGGGTTCACGTTCTACGCGACCCGCTTCGACACGGACGACCTCGTCTACCGGCTGCTGACCCTGCTCGGCATGTTCGCGGTCGCCGCGCTCGCGAGCACCGTCCCCGACGCGTTCCACGGAGGCCAGAACAGCTTTGTCGTCGCGTACGTGTCGGTGCGCCTGATCCTGATCGTGCTCTACGTCCGCGTCTACCGCGATGTCGGGGTCGCGCGCCCCGTGGCGGGGTGGTTCATCCTCATGTTCGGCATCGCCGTGGTCGACTGGCTGATCTCGCTGGCGCTCCCGGTGCCGTGGAAGTACCTCTTCTGGGCGCTCGCCTTGCTCTTCGAGCACATCGCCCCCATCAGGGTCTGGCGGCTGCTGCGCGGCTTCCCGGTTCACCCGCGCCATATCCCCGAGCGCTTCGGCCTGTTCATCATCATCGTCCTCGGCGAGGGCGTGATCGGCGTCGTGCTCGGTACCGCTGAGGTCAGCTGGACGCTGCTCTCCGGGACCGTGGCGTTCGCCGGCTTCCTCACGGGAGCCGCGATCTGGTGGCTCTACTTCGACTTCCTGGACGCAACGTCGGTCGTTACGCGCAACGTGCGGAGTGGGATCACCTTCGTCTACGCCCACTATTTCGTCGCCGCGGGCATCGCCGCGCTCGGCGTCGGCGTGAAGCTGGCGATCCTCTCCGTCGAGCCCGGCCCGCGCTACGACGACATCGGCTGGATCGCGGCCGCGGGGACGGCGTTGTGCATGGCGGGGCTCGCGGTGATCCAGCTCGCCACGCCGCCCGCGCTCGTGGACGCCGACGTCCTCGTGCGCCTCGCGACCGCCGCGGTAGCGGGCGTGCTCGCAGCGCTGGCCGAGGTGCTCTCGCCGGTGCTCATCTTGTGGCTCGTCGCCGCCGCGCTCGTCGCTCAGGTCGCGGTCGAGCTCGCGACCCACGAGCGGCACACGGCGGAACTGCCCGGGCCGGTCTAGTAGGAGGGGCTAGCCGTCGAGCTCGGCCGGGACGAGGGAAAGCACGAGCTCCCGCCCCTCGCGGAGCACGCGCACCGGCACCGGGGCGCCGATCTTCTCGACGACCATCAGCCGCTGGATGTCGCCGACGTCGCCGACCGGAGCCCCGTCGAGCTCCACGATCAGGTCCTCCGGCCGCAGGCCCGCCGCCGCGGCGGGAGAGCCCTCCACCACCTGCACGACCTCGACGCCGGACTCACGCCCGAGTTGCCTGGCCACCCGAGGCGGCAACGGCCGCGAGCCCCCCGCGATCCCGAGGTAGGCCCGGCGGAAGCGGCCCTCGGTCATGAGCGCGCCGACGATCTGCCGCGTGGCCGCGTTGACCGGCACCGCCAGCCCGAGTCCGACTCCCGCAACCGCGGTGTTGACGCCGACGACACGCCCTCGGCCGTCCGCGAGCGCACCACCGGAGTTGCCTGGATTCAGCGCCGCGTCGGTCTGGATCACGTTGTCCACGATCCGGCCGCCCTGGGTCGGCAGCGAGCGCCCAAGCGCGGAGACGACTCCGGCCGTGACCGAGCCGGCGAAGCCATTCGGGTTACCGATCGCCACCACGAGCTGGCCGACCCGCAGCCGCTCCGCGTCCCCGAGCTCGGCGGGCACGAGGTCGTCGGCGTCGGCCCTCAGCACGGCCAGGTCGGAGTGGGGGTCGGAGCCGACGACGTCAAACCTGAGCTCGCGGCCGTCCACGAAAGAGGCGCGGCCGCGCCCGTCGCTGCGCGACACGACGTGCGCCGAGGTCAGAAGGAAGCCGTCCGGCGTGATCACGACCGCGCTGCCGCCGCCGTTCAGCCGCCGCCCGCCACGCCCACGGTGGGAGACGCGGAGGTTCGCCACCGACGGCGCCAGCCGCTCGGCCACCGAGATCACGGCGTTCGAGTACGCGTCGAGCGCCTCGGCCTCGCTCGGAGCTTCCGACGACGAGATGAACGTCAACCCGGCCACGGGTCGAAGCTAGCAACCCGCTTGTAGGCTGCGCCGGATGGCGGAGGTGGAGACGAGCCGCGACGGCGCGGTGCTGACGATCACGCTCAACCGGCCCGACGTCCTCAACGCGTTCACGGCCGAAATGCACCGCCAGCTCGTGGGCGCGTTCAAGGAGGCGCGCCGGCCCGACGTGCGCGCGGTCGTCGTCACGGGCGCCGGGCGCGGCTTCTGCGTCGGCCAGGACCTGAACGAGTTCGGCGAGGCCGCCCGCGACATCGCCGGACGCCTCCGCCGCCACTACCACCCGACCGTGCTCGCCGTTCGGGAGCTCGAGAAGCCGGTGCTCGCCGCGGTGAACGGGCCGGCCGCGGGCGCCGGGCTCTCGTTCGCTTGCGCCTGCGACCTCCGTCTCGCCGCGGAGAGCGCCACCTTCGTGCCCGCCTTCATCAACATCGGCCTCGTCCCCGACATGGGCGGCACGTTCTTCGTGCGGCGGCTGCTCGGGACGGCGCGCGCCTTCGAGTGGATGACGTCAGGGCGGCGGCTGAGCGCCGCGGAGGCGCTCGACTGGGGCCTCGTTTCGGAGGTCGTCCCGGACGAGCGGCTTGCCGACCGGGCCGCCGAGTGGGCCGCGGAGCTCGCCGCCATGCCCACACGCGGCATCGCGCTGTCGAAGCGGCTCTTCGACTACGCGGAGCACGCGACCCTCGACGAGCAGCTCGAGCGCGAGGCCCAGCTGCAGGCCGTCGCCACGCAGACCGACGACTTCCGCGAAGGCGTCGACGCGTTCCTCGAGAAGCGCGAGCCGCGCTTTCAGGGGTCCTAAGGCATCGCTTGCGATGGCGCCAGGGCAGGCGAGCTTGCTCGCATGCCCGTCTGAAATGACCGGTCGAATCGATGGGCTTCCTCGTCTCCGCCGGACCCCTCGTTAGGATCGCCGCATCGAGACGACAGCCGCCTCCGCGCCCGCGCAACACCCGATCCGCCTGATCGTCAACGACGACCTGCAGCGGAACCGGTTGACCGTCTTCTTCCGCCTCATCCTCGCGATCCCGCACTTCCTCTGGCTGACGCTCTGGGGCGTGATCGCCGTCCTCGCGTGGGTCGTGAACTGGTTC
>JBKPFI010000324.1:0-8770 GCA_046728775.1 Actinomycetota bacterium
GACGTTGGGCTGCCGCCGATGCCCGAGTACTACCGCCACGAGCTCGAGAACGGCAAGACCGTGATGGAGACGGCGCCGACGATTCAGTGGGGCTACCTGATCTACCTGACCGTGCTGCGCCTCTGCCAGTACTTCGGCGCCCACGAGGAGTGCGGCTTCTGCGACATCAACCACAACTGGCGGCAACACCGCAAGGCCGGCCGGCCGCACACCGGCGTCAAGCCGGTCGAGGACGTGCTGGAGGCGCTCGAGCTGATCGACCGCTACGACGACGGCCACTCGCACGCGTACACGTTGACCGGAGGCTCCGTCACCTCGACCGTCGACGGGCTCGCCGAGGCCGACTTCTACGGACGCTACGCGCAGGCGATCGAGGAGCGCTTCCCCGGCCGCTGGATCGGCAAGGTCGTGGCGCAGGCGCTGCCGAAGGCCGACACGCAGCGGTTCAAGGACTACGGGATCGCGATCTATCACCCGAACTACGAGGTCTGGGACCAGCGGCTCTTCGCGCTGATCTCGCCGGGCAAGCAGCGCTACGTCGGCCGCGAGGAGTGGCATCGCAGGATCCTCGACGCCGCACAGGTGTTCGGCCCGCGGAACGTGATCCCGAACTTCGTCGCCGGAGTGGAGCTGGCACGGCCGTTCGGCTTCGAGACGATCGACAAGGCGATCGCCTCGACCGTCGAGGGCCTCGACTACTTCATGAGCCACGGCGTCACGCCGCGCTTCACGACCTGGTGCCCCGAGCCGACGACACCCTTGGGGCGCGACAACCCCGACGGCGCGCCCCTCGAGTACCACGTGCGCTTGCTCGGCGCCTACCGCGAGGCGCTCCAGCGGCACGGGCTAGGGCCGCCGCCGGGCTACGGCGAGCCCGGCGTCGGCAAGGCGGTCTTCTCGGTCAGCTCCTTCATGGACGTCCTGTGAGGCATCACTTGCGATGCCGGTCTCAGGACCCGCTGGAGGCCATGCCGGCTTCGCCGGCGTGGCCGGACGCACGTCCGTCTGAAATGACCGGTCGACGCGTCGTTCGTCAGGAGCACCGCCGGTGAGACGCGTGTCGGTCGAACGGGCACGGGAGCTCGGGCTCGAGGCGCCCGACGACGAGCTGAAGCGTCTTGCGGCCGAGGTGCGCGGGCAGTACCACGAGCCGAGCCGCGCGACCTACATGGTCATGCGGATCATCAACTACACGAACGTCTGCGTCGCCCAGTGCGACTACTGCGCCTTCTACGTGCTGCCGAACCAGGCGGGCGGCTACGTGCTCTCGCGCGAGGACGTGTTCGCGAAGATCGACGAGCTCGTGGAGCTCGGAGGCGACCTGGTTGCCTTCAACGGCGGCTTCAACCCGCGGCTGCCTCTGGACTACTACTGCGACCTGTTCGCCTCGGTGCGCGAGCGGTACGGCGAGCGGGTCGAGTTCTACGCGCTCACGGTCGCGGAATTCGTGTTCCTCGCCGACCGGGCGCGGCTCTCGTACGGCGAGGCCGCTGCGCGGCTACGCGAGGCGGGGGTGCACTGGATCACCGGCGGCGGCAGCGAGATCCTCACCGAGGACTTCCGGGCGCGCCACGCCAAGTGGAAGTACACGGTCGCCGACTACCTCGAGGCCCAGCGGGCGATCGTCGAAGCCGGGCTCCAGACCACGGCGACGATGGTGATCGGCTTCGACGAGACTCTCGACGAGCGCCTGGAGCACCTGCAGCGGACGCGCGACTTCCAGGACGAGGTCGGCGGCCTCTTCTCGTTTCTGTGCTGGACGTACAAGCCGTACGGCACGGCGTTCGGCGGCCGCGAGATCTCGGCGCACGAGTACTGGCGCTGGATCGCACTCTCGCGGATCTTCCTCGACAACGTTCGGCACATTCGCACGTCGGTCCTGACGCAGAACGAGGAAGCGTTCCGCGCCCTGGACTACGGCGCGGATGACTTCGACCTGCCCATTGAGGACGAGGTCACGCAGAAGGCGGGTGCGCGCATCGACCTGGACCTCAAGGGCCTGCTCGCGATCCCTCGGCGGCTCGGCTACGAGGTCGAGTACCGACGAGCCGAACGGCCAACCGCCTTCGCATAGGCGATGCAGCTACTCGAGGTCGCGTTGAACGGCCACCGAACACCGGCCGAGCATCCGGCGATTCCGCGAACGCCTGAGGAGCTGGCGCGCGAGGCGCGCGCTTCCGTCCAGGCTGGGGGCCAGGTCCTGCACGTGCACGCCTACGACGATGGCAAGGAGACGCTGGCTGCGGATGCCTGCGCGGCGATGGTGCGGGCGATCCGCGAGGCATGTCCGGGCGTCCCGATCTCGCAGACGACGGCGCTCTACATTGCCAACGACGATCCCGAGCGGCGGCTGACCCTCATCCGAGAGTGGCACGAGTTACCCGAGCTGGTGACCGCGAACCAGGGTGAGGACGGGATCGTCGAGTTGTGCGAACACCTGCTAGGTCGGGGAGTGGGTGTCGAAGCCGGGCTCCTCTCGGTCGCCGACGCGGAAGCGTTTGTCGTGTCCCCGATCTCCGGCCGCTGCATTCGCGTGCTGGTCGAGCCTCTCGACGCCGATCCCGACGAAGCGGTGGCCCACGCCGCTGCGATCGAGGCTGTGGTCACGCGTGGAGGCATCGAGCTCGAGCAGATCCATCACGGCGACCTGGTCGCGAGCTGGGCCGTTTCGAAGCGTGGCGCCGGCCGGGGCCATGGCATTCGAACCGGCCTCGAGGACACGACCGTTTTGCCGGACGGCACGCTGGCTCGCGACAACGCGGAGCTCGTACGCACCGCCTCCGACCTGCTCGAGCGTTCGCGCAACTAGAGCTTCGACGGCGCTCGCGCGCGCACCCCTAACCCGATCTTCCACAGGCACGAATACTCCACAGGGCGGCGGTGGAAAGGTTCCCCGCTTGTTGGTCACCTTTCCTCGCGCTTTCCACATGCGATCGACAGGCGCTTGGCGCGACTCTTGGTGAGATGGACAAGACCGCATGGAGCGGAGCCGCCAAAGTCGAGGAGCTGTCCGAGCGGATCGCGGCGCTGGCGGCTGAGCGCCAGGAGCTGCGAAAGGCCGGTGCGAGCTGCGAGGTGCTCGAAGAGAACCGGGTCCAACTCGGACGTAGCCAATGGGCGCTTTGTCACGCGCTGATCGAGCAGCACCTCCCGACTCTCGCTTCCGCATGACAACCCCGCGGTAGGCCGAGTCCCTGCGGGTTGCGCGGACATCCTTCTCGTCCTAGGCGTGTCAAACGGTTGCTTCGGCGCGGGCGACGAAGCGGAGCTCCGGGACCTCGTCGAGCTCGCCGGCGTCGCGGGCCAGCTCCAGGAACGTCAGCAGCCCCGCGCGCTCGCGCGGGCCGAAGCGGTAGCGCAGCTTCTCGAAATAACGGGCGAGGAACCCCGCCGGGTAGCCGTACCGCTCGCTCGACTCGTAGGCGAGTTGCTCCGGCTCGGCGCGCGCGGTTCGGACGGACTCGACCAGCGCGGCCTCGAGCTCCGGGAGCCCCGGCGGCACGGGCTCGGGGCATGCCCACACGGCGAAAACCATCGGCAGGCCCGTCCGCTCCAGCCACAGGCGGCCGAGGTCGTGGTGGGGCGTCGGGTCCTCGAAGGCACTCTTCAGCGCCGCGTCGCCGATCAAGAGCTTCGCGTCGGCCTCCTCCCCGAGCGCCCCGTGCTCGGCCTCCGGTAGCAGCACCTTCGTCAGCACGACGGAGGTCGCGCTCTCGGGTGTGACGGCGATCGTCCGCACCTGCTCGAGCGGCTTGCGGGCGACGAGCTGGATCGAGTCGACGGCGCCCTCCGAGGAGACACAGAGCCGCGGCAGCACACGCAGCCGGTCGGCGTGGCGCGCGTACTCGATCGACGAGATCGGCGCCAGGTCGAGCTCGCCGTCGAGCAGCCGCCGGTTGAGCTCCGTCGGCACCCCCTGCACCTCCTCGACCTCCGCGTCGAGGCGGTAGAAGACCGGCGCCATGTTGACGTAGGAGATGCGGCCGAGCCGGGTCACTCCGACACCCACTCGAAGAACGCGATCAGGTTGCCGTCGGCGTCCAACGTGGCGAACTCGCGCGAGCCGAAATCAGTGGCGCTTACCCCGTCGCGGGAGACCGGGTGGAGCACGTCCTTGGCGCGCAGCTCGTCGTAGAGCTCGTCGACGCCGTCCACGAGGATCCGGCAACTTGCCGTCCCCGCGATGAAGGACTCCGCGCCGGAGCGGACCGGCTCCTCCAACGACTCCCGCTCGCGCCAGCTCTCGTCGCCGGCCTGCCAGAGGTGTACCACCGAGCCGTCCCGGCCCAGCACGGCGAAACCGCCCTCGTGGTGCAGCACCTCGAATCCGAGCCTGTCGCTGTAGAACGCGACCGAGGCGTCGGCGTCTCGGACGGGCAGCGCCGGGATCGTCTGGCTCAGCGTCGGCACGGCGCTACGACTCCCGGTCCACGACGGCGTCGGCGAGGGATTCGAGGTCGGCGCGGCGCCCGTGCCCGTCGAGGCAGGCGCGGGCGCGGCGGGCATAGTCGAAGGCGACTTCGCGGGCGCCCTCGAGAGCACCGGTCTCGGCGACTCGGATCAACGCCCCGTCGAGCGGCCCACCGGCCAGCGCAGCGCGCACGGAGGCGTCCTTCCGCGCTGCCAGGATCAGCGGCAGGGTGGGAGTTCCCTCGCGCAGGTCGGTGCCGGCGATCTTGCCGGTCTCGATCGTCTCGCCCGAGCAGTCCAGGATGTCGTCGGCGATCTGGAAGGCGATCCCGAGCGCAAGCCCGAACGCCCCGAGGCCCTCGTCCCCGTCGCTGCCCAGCAGGCACGCGGCCTCGAACAGCTTCCCCGTCTTCAGGGCACAGCGCTCGAGATAGCTCTCGACGCTCGTGTCGGGGTCGTGGGTCTGGGCCCGCTGAAGCGCCTCGCCGCGCGCGAGAGCGAGCGTCGCGCCGGCGAGGCAGCGAACAGCGCGGTGGTCGCCGGTCGCGGCGAGCTCGGCGAATGCCCGCGCGAACAGGTAGTCGCCGGCGGCGCGCGCGGCCTCCGAGCCGTGCCTTGCCCAGGCCGATGCCCGGCCGCGCCGGTAACGCGCTCGGTCGATCAGGTCGTCGTGCACGAGGGTCGCCATGTGGACGAGCTCGACCGCCGCGCCGGCGGCCAGCGGTGCCCGGCCGGGCCGCGCGGCGAGGAACACGAGCAGCGGCCGCAGCCGCTTGCCCCCCGCAGCGAGCGCCTCCCCGCCGACCTCCGCAACGAGCCCCGGATACGCCTCGACGGACTCCGCGAGCAGGACCTCGAGATCCTCGAGGTATGCGTCGAGGCCCGGCGTCTCCCTGATCGTGGCCAGGCTCACCGAGCCACCCCGATGTGCAGCGCGACGATGCCGCCCGCGAAGGTGCGCCAGCGAACGTCGTCGAAGCCGGCGCCGCGCAGCAGCTCCGCCAGCTCCTCCGGCCCGGGGAAGCGCCGCACGCTCGCCGGGAGGTACGTGTAAGCCGAGCCGCCGGGCAGGAGCTTGCCGAGCATCGGCACAAGCCCGTCGAACCAGAGCCGGTAGAACGGCGCAAGCATCCCGCGCGGCCGCGTGATCTCGAGGATCGCGAGCCGGCCGCCGGCGCGCAGCACCCGCCGCAGCTCCGCGAGCCCGCGCTCGAGGTCGTCCAGGTTCCTCACGCCGAAGCCGACCGTCGCGGCGTCGAAGGCGCCGTCCGCGAACGGAAGGGCCAGCGCGTCGCCCCGCACCCAGTCGATCTCGGCCGACTTCCGCCGCGCCCGCTCGAGCATCCGCTCCGAGAAGTCGAGCCCCGTCACCCGGCCGCCCGCGCGCTGAGCCGCCAGCGCGAGGTCGCCGGTACCGCAGCAGAGGTCGAGGACGCGGTCGCCCGGGCGAACCACCGCGGCCACGGTCGCCCGCCGCCAGCGCTGGTCGAGGCCCATCGTCATCGTCCGGTTCATCGCGTCGTAGACCGGCGAGATCCGGTCGAACATCGTCCGCAGCGCATCGGGCGCGAGCCTGCCGGTCTCCACGCTCACTTCAGTCCTGCCCCCAGCGGCGCACGAGCTCGTGCTCCAGCCCGAGCTGGTCGAGGCAGCGCCCCACGACAAAATCGACGAGGTCGTCGACCGACTCCGCCCCGTGGTAGAAGCCGGGCGCGAGGAAGAGCACGACCGCACCGGCCTGCCGCACGCGCAACATGTTCTCGAGGTGGATAAGCGAGAGCGGCGTCTCGCGCGGGCAGAGCACGAGCTTGCGGCCCTCCTTTAGCGCAACGCTCGCCGCGCGCTGGATCAGGTTCGACATCGCACCCGAGGCGATCGTCCCCAGCGTCCCCATCGAGCAAGGGCAGATGACGTAGGCGTCCACCTTCGCCGACCCGCTCGCATACGGCGCGTGCCAGTCGCGCTCGTCGTACAGCGACACCGCGTCGCGTACCGGCTCGGTCAAGCGCGCAAGCGTCTCGTCGGGCGAGAGGCGAGCGTCGCCGTAGAGCTCGGTCGCGAGCACCTCGATCCCGGCGCGCGAAGCACATACCCCGATCTCGCAACCCGCGGCCGCCAGCGCCTGGAGCAGCCTGCCCGCGTACGGCGCTCCCGAGGCTCCCGTGATCCCCAGGAAGACCCGCATTGGGGAGCTAGCCCGTGCCCTTCGAGGCCTCGAGGAAGACCGCCAGCTGGTGCAATCGTTGGTCGCCGAGGCTGGCGAACGGGGGCATCGGCGAGCCGGGGTTCACGCAGCTCGGGCACTTCAGGTGGTCGATCTGGAACTGGACGCCCTTCCCCTTCGAGCCCTCGTCGCTCAGGTCGGGCGCTCCGAGGTTGGACGAGCCCGTGCCGAGATAGGTGTGGCACGAGACGCAGCCGGACTCGGCGAAGAGGTTTGCGCCGGCGATCGCCTCCTTGTTGCCGGCGAAGCCCTGCTTCCGCGCCCAGCTCGGGATCTCCGCCTTCACCTCGCTCGCGATCGCTTCCTTCGCCGTTGCTCCCTTGTACGTGAGGGCGCCCATTGAGACCACCGTCAGGGCAGCGGCGACCACGGCCACCGGCCTGCGCGAGAGCCGCCTCTCGCGGCGAAGGTCGACGAAGGGAAGCACGAGCAGCAAGATGAGGGCGATCGTCGGGATCCCGACGGTGGCGAGGATCACCGACTCCGGCCACTTGAAGATCCGCAGCAGGTAGAAGAGGAAGTAGAAGTACCAGTCGGGTCGCGGAACGAACGTCTGCGTCCCCGGGTCCGCCGCCGGGCCGAGCACCGACCCGAGGATGTCGCTTCCGAAGAGGCCGTACTTCCAGATGACCGCCAGCAGCACGATGACGGTGACCACAACGAGGCTCATGACCGTGTCGTGGAACATCGCGTACGGGTAGAACGGCTTCCCGCGCGCCTTGACGTCCTCCTTGTAGCGCTGGAACTGGGCCCGCCGCTCGTCGACTGCGCTCATTCTGTGGGCCTCCGTCTCACTCCGGCCGGCCGCGGCGCCGGCTGGACGAGCCCGGTGCGCGGCGGCGGCGGCTCGGGCTCGCGCTCGCGCCCTGCTGCCTCGCGCGACCAGGGCGGCGAGCTCACGCCGAGGCGCACGACGAGGTAGAGGTGAAGCCCGATCAGCCCGATCAGCGCGCCCGGGACGAGCAGCATGTGCAGCGAGTAGAAGCGGGCGAGCGCGTCCGGCCCGATCTCGGCTCCTCCGCGCAGGATCGTCGCCAGGTACGGCCCGACGAACGGAGCCGTTCCGTTGATGTTGATGGCGACCACCGTCGCCCAGTAGGCCGTCTGGTCGAAGGGCAGCAGGTATCCGGTGAGGCCCTCGAAGAGGCCGGTTGCCAGCAGCAGGACGCCGACGATCCAGTTCAGCTCACGGGGGTACTTGTAGGCGCCGAACAGGAACACGCGCCCCATGTGCATGAACATCAGGATGATGAAGACGCTCGCACCCCAACGGTGCATGCCGCGGACGAGCCAGCCGCCCCAGACGTCGTTCGTGATGTGGTCGATCGACGCATGGGCCGAGTTCGGGTCCGGCTTGTAGTACATGGCGAGGATCACGCCCGTCACGAGCTGGACGAGGAAGGCGGTCAGCGTGGCCGAGCCCAGCGTGTGCCACCAGCTCGAGTCGGAAGGAACCTTGCGGAAGAGGAAGTAGCGGACGCCGCCGACGAGGCCGGAGCGCTCCTCGAGCCAGTCGAGCGGATAAGTCGCCGCGCGCTCCATCGCTTCCCGCCTGGCTGAGCGCTTGCGCGGCATCAGTGCGGCGGCTGCAGCGGGTAGAACCAGGCCTCGGGGCCGTCGACGTGCTGCCCTGGCCCGGCGAGCTCGTAGCGGACGATCTTCGCGTTCGCGCCCGAGCCCTCCACCTTCGCGACCGAATACATGTCGCCGAGGACGAGTTTCCCGTCGACGATCGAGAACTCGAAGCGGTTGAGCGCGCGCACCGGCGGGCCCGCGGTCCGGTTGCCCTCCTGGTCGTACGCGCCGCCGTGGCACGGGCAGATGAAACCGGCCGCAGGCAGGGCGGGGATCAGGTCGACCTCGCCGTGCCCGCTCTTCACGGTCTTCTTTTCGTCGTCGAAGACGGGGCCGCCGGGTTGCACCGGGCAGCCGAGATGTACGCAGCGGTTCGAGATGCACGTGAAGCTCGGCTTGCCCTTGAGCTGACCGTTGTTGCGGATGAAGGCAGACATCCGCGAGATCCCGCCCTGTTGCTCGTTGCGCTCGAAGGTCGCGACGAGGTAATCGCCCTCGGGGAAGTTCTCGACCGGCCCGAGGACGACCTTCTTCGCCTTCTGCTTGACGAAGCCCGGCACG
>JBKPFI010000329.1:0-13744 GCA_046728775.1 Actinomycetota bacterium
AGGAGGCGTGGCGGGAGGGGCCTCGCGGCTACCTGCGTGCCGGGGCGGTCTTCGCCCGCTACAGCCTCGACGAGCGCGACGTTCCCGTGCTCGAGCACGAGGCGCGGGTGAGGACGCTCGTAGGCGAAGCCGGTGCGCTGCGTGCGCCGGCCGTCCTCGCGCAGGGACCGGGCTGGCTGCTGGAGCAGCGGGTCGAGCCCGAAGGGGTGCCGGTCGAGGTCGTGGTCGCGGCGGCCGGCGAGCTGGCACGGCTCGAGCTGCCGGGCCCGCCCGTCGCCTCGCGGCGGCAGACGCTCGCGTCGCTTCGGAGACGGGTGGGATTGCTCGGCCGACCGGGTCTCGCCGCCGAGCTCGTGCAGGCGCGGCGAGTACTCGCGGAGGTGCGCCTTCCGCACGTGACGACCCACGGAGACTTCCACCCCGGCAACGTGCTGCGCGCCAACGCCGCGGCCTGGGTGATCGACTGGGAGCTCGCCGGCCGCGGCCCCGCGGGCTCCGACCTGATGCGCTACTGGGCGACGGTCGACGATCCCGCGGAGCGCGATCGCGTCTACGCGGGCGGGCTCGAGCTGGCCGGTGACGAGCGCGAGCTCGCGCGGCTGCGCTATGCGTTGGCCGTCTTCACGGCCGCCGACAAGCTCGCCCACCCGCAAGCGCTGAACCGCGACGCCGAAGGCGCCGCCGCCCTCGTCGCGCTGCTTCCCGAGCTACGCGCTGCGGCGAAGTGACGACCAGATCGCCCAGGCGTCGTGCGGGAAGACGAGCCGCTCGAACGCGAACAGCGTGGCCGCGTACGCAAGTGCGCCGCCCGCGATCGCCGCGGCGAGCGACCCGTCGAGCGCCCACATCGCGCCGGCGGCCACGGCGGCCGCAAGAGCGGGCCCCGCGAGCACGCGCGCGAATGACGGCGTGCCGCCCGCGCCCCAGGCCGCCCACAGCAGCGCACCGGCCGCCAGCACTTCCGAAACGGACGTGCCCACGGCGGCCCCGTTCAGCGAGAACAACGGAATGAGCACGAGGTTCGCGAGCACGTTCTCGAGCGCGACCGCGGAGTAGACGACGGTCAGCACGAGCGGCCGCTCCTGCGAGACGAGCAGGTAGCCGGCGAGGTACGAGATCGCGTAGAGGACGATCGCTGGCGAGAGGAGCTGGAGCGCCGTCCCGGCCCGACCGAATTCGTCGCCGTAGAGGACGTGGACGACACTGTCGCCGAGCACCGCCGCGCCGACCGCGAACGGCAGCACGAGCGCGACGACGAGCTTCAGCGACCGCTCGTACACGCCGGCCAGCGGCACGCCGACCCGCCGGGAGTAGACGGGGTAGACCGCCGCGCCGACCGCCCAGCTGAGGAAGAGCGTCGACTCGAACAGCCGGTACGCCGCGCCGTAGTTGCCGACGACGTCGTCGGGCTCGAAGGCCGCGAGCATCACCGTGTCCACGCGGAAGAGGACGACCGCGGCAATCCCCGCCAGCCCGATCGGCGCGGCGGCGAGGAGGAGCGGCCACCAGCGCGACGGCTCCAGTCGGGCCCGGGGCCGCACGACCCGCCGCAGAAGGAGCCGCGCTGCCAGGGCGAACGCGAGCAGCGCAGAGCCGAGGAAGACCGCGGAGACGGCGACGACCCCCGCGCCGAGCAGCAGGAGCACGATGCCCGCGGCAGCGGTGACGAAGCGCTCCGTGATCAGCGCGACGGGCACGAACTCGAGGCGCTCGAAGGCCTGAAAGGTGGCGTAGATCGTCGCGGTGAGGAGATCGACGAGCACCGCGGCCCCGAGCAGGGCGACGACACCGAGCGTCCGTTCGTCGCGGCCGAGGGCCGCCAGGACGCCGATGGCGACGGCGAGCGCCGGCACCGCGACCACGACCTTGAGCGCCAGCGTGTTCAGGAAGTAGCGGTCGAGTGTGACGCGATCGCGGGCAACGGCGCGTGTCAGCACCTTGTCCTGGCCGAAGTCTGCGAGGGAGGTCATGAGGGCGGCGAGCGAGTAGCCGAAGGTGAAGACGCCGAAGGCCGAATCGCCCAGCTTCCGGCCCATGACGATGAACAGCACGACCGAGCCGACCTTGCCGCCGACGTCCGCGAGCAGCCGGTAGCCGGTGTTGGCGAGAACGCGGCTCTTCACGACGCCCTGCCCAGGAGGCGCTTGGCGCGGTGCTTGTGCTTCTCGCTCAGACGCTGCGAGAGCGCGAGACGGGCACGTTCGGGGAGGAGGCCCAGCCGGGTCCTGACGTGACCGCGGCCGCGCGGCACCAGCGTCACCCAGCGAAGCGTCTCGACAGCGTTCGCAAGGCGCTCCTTGTGCTGCATCGTCCCCGCGCCGAGGTCGAGCCGCCGGTCGCCGCAGGCGATCGCGTGCTCGATCGCCGCCGCGTTGAGCTGGAGCTGCGGGTTGAGGTCTCCCCAGGCGTCGTCGTGGCCGTTGAGCCACGAGCTGACCTCTCCGCCGGCCGCCACGAGCAGCGTGGCCGCGACGATTCCCTCGGGGCCGGCGATCACGAAGAGGCGGAGGCGGTCCCCGGGCAGCGCGTCGGCGGCGCGCAAGAGCGCGGCCTGGACGCCGCTGTCGAGGACGCCTGAGCCGCCGCGGCCGGCCCAGCGCGCATGGTGCAGGTCCGCGAAGGCCGCCAGCGCCTCCTCGTCCGCGCGAGCGAGCTCGATGCGCCCGCCTCGCTCCGCCAGGCGCCGGCCGTAGCGGCGCAGCTGGTTGCGGAGGTTGGACGACTTCGAGGCGAGCCAGTCCTCGAACCGAAGGCCGTCGAGCTCGACCGTCGGCGCCGGCATCCGCTCGTCCTCGTGCAACCAGGGCCGGCCGCCGGGCCACGTCTCCGCGACGAGCTCCGGCCACGGCGAGCTCTTCGGGATCCCTCGGAGCCGCAGCAGTACGGCACCGGCGTCCGCGAGCGCCGGAGCGATGGCTTGGGCGGCCTCGTGCTCGCGGCCGCGGACGGCGAGCGGCTCGACGCGCGTGGTCGCGCCGGCGCCGAGCGGCAGGAGTGCGTCCCCGTGCAGGAACAGCGGGGCGAGCGCCACGAGCCGCTCGCCGTCGAAGGCCGCGACCGAGTGCAGCTTTGCGCCCGCGGGAGCCGCGGCGTGCCACCAGGGCAGCAGCCATCCGGGCGCGCAGAAGGGCAGCGCCGCCGCGACGGCGAGCTCGTCCCACGCGCCGGCGATCTCCTCGAGCCTCGCCGAGTCCGCGATCACCTCCGCCCGCAGGCTCATCCCGGCAAGCGCCGCCGCAGCTGGCCGAGCAGCAGCCGCACGTGCGTCCGGCCCCGGTTCAGCTCGGCTCGGCGGCGGACCGCGGGCGACACCGGCCGCCGCTCGCCGCGCACGAGCTCACGCTGCTGCCAGGCGTCACGCACCGCCCGAGCCCACGCGCGCGGGTGCCGCTGGTAGGTCGAGTCCACGAGATCGAAGGCCAGGTAGCCGAGCATCCGGCTGAGCGCCACGTGCGAGGGGAAGCGCAGCCACAGGTACCAGAGGTGGTTGCGGATCCGGAGGTAGAGCGCACGTTCGCTCGCGCGCCCGCTCGAAGCCTTCAGGTGGTCGAAGGCGGCCTGCGGCACGTAGCGGACGTCCCAGCCCGCGGCGAGTAGCCGCGTGGTGAGGTCGATTCCCTCGACGAGGTGGAAGTAAGGCTCGAAGTAGCCGCCCGCCGCCAGGAAGGCGCTTCGGCGCACCATCGCTGCTCCCTCCGGGAAGAAGAACGCGGGGAAGCCCTCGGCGGGCGCCTCGCCGTTCCTGCCCGAGCGCAGCCACCAGTCGAAGGTACCGAGCTCGGTCGAGCGGACGACGCGGCCGGCACCGTCGACGTCCCGTACGAAGCCACCGGCGACGGCGAGCCGTGGGTCCCGCTCGAAGCGCGCGACGAGGGTCTCGATCGCGCCCGGCAGCGGGTACGCGTCGTCGTCGAGCAACAGCAACAGGTCTCCCGAGGCCTCGGCGGCGCCGCGGTTCCGGCCGGCGAGCCCTGCGTTTCCGCCCGTCTCCAGCAGCCGGACCTTTCCGCCACGGGACGCGACGAGCGCCGCGGTGCCGTCCTCCGAGCCGTTGTCGACCACGAGCACCTCGTCGACGGGCAGCTCCGCGAGCCGGTCGAGCACGATCTCCAGGGCCTCCCGCCGGTTCCGGGTCGCGATCACGGCCGAGACGCTGGGCGCGCTCTGGCGCGGGGTGACACGCAAGTCCACGTACGTACGATGAGTGAACTGTGCGTCCGTTGCCACCGCTGGCGCTGGCACTCCACGGGGTCTCGAACGTTCCGCTGCGGCGCGATCCGCTCGGCCTGTTCGTGGCTCCGGACGAGCTGCGCCGTCACCTCTCCCGGCTCCGTGAGTGGGGCTACGAGCTCGTCACCTTCGGGCAGCTGGCTTCGCTTGCCCGGCACGGCGAGGCGGAGGGGCACGCCGCGCTCACGTTCGACGACGGCCTCGTCGACAACCTCGAGACGCTGGTCCCGCTGCTGCGCGAGGAGGGCGCGCCCGCGACCGTCTTCGTCGTCTCCGGCTGGCTCGGGGAGCCGTATCCACCGGCCGAGTGGACACGGATCGTGACCCGTGACGAGCTGCGCGAGCTGAGCGAGAGCCTCGAGGTCGGTGCCCATTCGACGTGGCACGACGACCTCTCGGCGCTCCCGTACGAGGCAGCTCGCGCCGACCTCGAGGAGTGCAGACGCGCGCTCTCGGAGATCGTGGGGCCGGTGGAGACGGCGGCGTACCCCTTCGGCCGTGCAAGTCAGGAGACGATCCGCGCCTGTCGGGACGCCGGTTTCGCGGCCGCGTGCCGGGTCAGCGGCGCAGGCTCGTGGGACGACCCGCACAACCTGCCGCGCCAGGACATGCTCAACCGCTCGAGCGGCGTCGGGCTGCGGCTCAAGCGCTCCGACCTGTACGAGCCCTTGATGCGCTTCCCGCCGGCGCGTGCGGCACGGCGGGCCTCGCGCCTCCTGAAGGCGCTGCGATGACCCGAGCCCGTCCGGTCGTCCTTGCCTACCACGGCGTCGGCGCCGCCGCCGATGCGACAGACCCGCGCCGCCTGCTGACCTCGCCTGAGCACCTCGCGGACCACGTGCGCCTCCTCCGCCGCCGCGGCTACCGGCTCGTGCCGGCGGGCGAGCTCGGCGCGATCGGCCCGGCCTCGCCGCGCACCGCTTCGCTCACGTTCGACGACGGCTGGCGGAACTGGCTCACGGAGGCGCTGCCGCTGCTCCAGCACCTCGACGTGCACGCGACGTTCTTCGTCTGCCCCGGCCTCTTCGGCAAGCAGCACCCGGACCTCGACGGCGAGGCCGGCGCGCTCCTCGACGAGGAGGGCGTGCGCGCGCTCCGCGCAGCGGGCATGGAGGTCGGCTCGCACACGCTTACCCACCGGGACCTGCGAAGCCTCGACCAGGCCGAGCTCGAGCGCGAGCTCCGCGAGTCGAAGCTCGCGGTGGAGGAGCTCACGGGAGAGCGTTGCCGCGTGCTCGCGTACCCCTATGGGTTCTACGACGACCGCGTCGTGCGGGCCGCGGGCGAGGCGGGCTACGAGCTGGCGTTCGGCTGGCTTCCGGGCCCCTGGCGGCCGCTCGAGGCGCCGCGCCTGCCGGCGCCGCCGCGCCACGGCGCTCGGCGGCTCGCGCTGAAGCTCCTCGGGCTCAGGAGGCCGGGGCGGTGAGCGTCCGCTTCTCGGTAGTGATCCCGACGAAGAACCGCCTGGCGCCGCTCCGCCGCACGCTCGAGAGCCTGCGCGCCGCGGATCCCGCGCCGGTGGTGGTGCTGGTGATCGACTCGGACGTGACGCGCTCGGCCGAGCGGCTCGTGCTCGAGCTGGAGGACCGCGGCCTCGCGGTCCACTACGTTCACAGCGAGCCCAGCCTGACGAAGCAACGCAACGTGGGCATCGACCGGGCGACCGGCGACGTCGTCGTGTTCCTCGACGACGACGTCTCGATCCCGCACGACCTCTTCGCAAAGCTCGCCGGCCCGTACGAGCAGGACGGCGTCGTCGGCGCCACGGGCTGGGTGATCGAGCCGCGGCAGGGCGCGCGCCTGGGCGGGCCGCCCTCGTTCCTGCGGCGGCTCGTCCTCCCGGGGAGCCGCCGGTATCCCGGCCGCTTCACTCGCTACGGCTACCCGCGGTACGTCGTCGTCGCGGACGGGCCCTGCGACGTCGAGTTCATGCCCGGCTGCTTCATGAGCGCACGCCGGGAGCCAGCCGATCGCGTCCGCTTCGACGAGCAACTGGCCGCCTACGCCCTGGCGGAGGACGAGGACTTCTCGTACCGCCTCTCGCGCCTCGGCCGCGTCGTCTACCTCCCCGACGTTGTGGTCGTGCACGAGAAGCTCGGCTTCCGCTCGTTCGACTCGCGCGACTTCGGGCGGCTGGTGGTCAAGAACCGCGCCTATCTGTTCCGCAAGAACTTCGCCCAGACGCCCGTCGCGCGCGCCCAGTTCGGGCTACTGCTGGCGATGCTCGTCGGCCACCGGTTGCTCAACCGCGAGTGGCGCGGGGCGCTGGGCGTCGCGGAAGGGACGCTCGACCTGGTTCGCGGGCGGGGCTGACCGTGCGCATCGCGTTCGTCTCCCCGTTCGTGATCCAGGGCGGTGCGGAGCGCTACCTCTCGCTGTTGCTGGAGGGGCTCGAGCGCAGCTCGATCGCGCGGATCTACTTCCTCGCCGACGGGCCACTGGTCGAGGAGCTCCGCGGCCGCGGCTTTCCGCTCGAGGTCGTACCCACGGGCGCGGGGCCGCTCGTGATCGTGCGCTCGGCGCTGCGCTTGCGCCGTGAGCTGCGACGGCTGGCGCCCGACGTCGTCCACGCGGACGGGATCAAGGGCGCGCTCGTCGCGACGCTCGCGCTCGCCGGCACCCGCATCCCGATCGTCTGGCTCAAGTGCGACTTCAGCCGCGACGGCTGGCTCGCGCGGGCCGTCGCACGCCGCTGCACCTCGATCGCCGCGGTCAGCCGCGCCGTGACCGAGACCTTTCGCGACGGCGCGCTCGAGAAGACGACAGTCGTGCCCTTCGGGCTCCCGCAGGCGGAGGTCGACCGCGGGCAGGCTCGAGCCGTCGTGTGCGAGCTCGTGGGCGGGGAGCGAGTGCTCGGGCTCGTCGGCCGGCTCGACCCGCACAAGGGCCACCGGGAGCTCCTGGCCGTGTTGCCGCGTCTGCGCGAGCGGCACGACGTGCGGGCGGTGTTCGTCGGCGCCGAGGATCCCGCGCACCCGGGCTACCGCCAGCGTCTCGTCGCGGAGATCGAGGCGGCCGGGCTCGCCGATGCGGTAGTGCTCGCGGGGTTCCGCGCGGACGGCGTGGAGCTGATCGCGGGCTGCGACGCGCTCGTCGTCCCGAGCGTCACGAGCCGCGGCGGCCTCGGCAAGGAGGGATTCTCGCTCGTTGCCCTGGAGGCGCTCGGCGTTGGCACGCCGGTCGTGGCGTACGACCACGGCGGGCCGCCCGAGGTGCTGGGCGACTGCGGCCTCCTCGTCCCTCCCGGCGACCGTGACGCGCTCGCGGATGCCCTGCTGCGGGTGCTCGAGGACGAGCGCTTGCGCGCGCGGCTCGCCGAGTGCGGCCTGCGCCGCGCCGGCGAGCAGTTCTCGCTGCCGGCGATGATCGAGGCGATGGAGACCTGCTACCGCGAGGCGGCCGGGCGCAGGAACCGCGTGACCGCCCGCATGTCCTGGGGGTAGGCGAGCCGCTCGAAGGCCGCGAGCGCCACCACATAGCCGACCAGCCCGGCCGCGAGCGCAGCCGCGAACGAGTCGCGCAGCGCCAGCATCAGCGCCGCCTCGACCGCTCCCGCGACAAGCGTCCCACCGAGCATCCGCAGCCAGTCGAGCCCGCCGGCCAGCCTCTGCGCCATCGTCGCGAAGGCCAGGAAGAGCAGCACCTCGGTCACGGTCGTGTTCACAGCGGCCGCGCTCATCCCGTACGAGGGGATCGTGGCGAAGTTCGCGGCGACGTTCTCGACCGCCATCACGCCGTAGAGCCAGGCGAGCCACGACTGGCGGTCGCGAGCCAGCACGAGCATTCCGGCGACGTGGTTGAACGAGTAGAGCGTGATGGTCGGCGCCAGGAGGGCGAGCACCCGCGCGGACGGGTCGAACTCGGCGCCGTAGAGGAGCTTCACCACGGGCTCGGCCAGGAGCGCGGCGCCGAGCGCGACCGGCAGCGTCGAGGCGACGGCCAGCTTGAACGCGCGCTCGGCCACCGTCCGCAGCTCCGGGGTCGCCCTCAGACGCGAGAACACCGGGTAGACCGCCGCGGCAACGGCCCAGCCGATGAAGAGCGGCGACTCGAAGAGCCGGTAGGCGGCGCCGTAGTGGCCGACCACGCTGACGGGCTCGAAGATCTGCAGGATCGACGCATCGACGCGGAAGAGCGTCACCTGGAAGACCAGTGCCAGGCCGACCGGCGCGGCGACCCGTACGAGCGGCCACCAGCGCGAGGCGTCGAGGCGGAGCCGCGGACGCACCACTCGCCGGAAGAGCAGCGCGGTCGCGAGCGCGAGCGCCAGCAGAGAGCCGCCGAGGTAGATCGCCGCCACGGCCTCGATCCCCGCTCCCGCGGCCATCGCGGCGATCCCCACGGCCGCGGTGAAGAGGCGCTGCGAGATGATCACGACCGGCAGGAAGCCCAGCCGCTCGAACGCCTGGAAGACCGCGAAGCAGGTGGTCGCCAGTAGCTCCGCCAGCACCGCGATCGAGATGAGGATCGCCACGATCCGAGTCGTCGCGGCCATGTGAACGAGCGAGAGGCCGAGCACGGCCGCCGCCATCACGGGGAGCGCGAGCACGAGCTTGATCGCGACCGTGTTCGCGAAGTACTCCTCGACGCGGCGGCGGTCTCGCGCGACCTCGCGCGTGAGGATCGCGTCCTGGCCGAACCCGGCCAGCACGGTCACCAGGGCGGCGAACGAGAGCCCGAAGGTGAAAGAGCCGAAGGCGTCGTCGCCGAGCACGCGCGCCATGACCACGAAGAAGCCGACCGAGATCAGCTTCGAGCCGACGTCCGCCGCGGCGCGGTAGGCCGTGTTCGGGAGGATGCGCGAGGTGCCGGAGGCCCGGACGGGGCCTTCGGCTGTCATCCGGCGGTCGCGAGCTCGGGATCCTCGAGCCCGGCGAGCGGAACGCCGAGGACGCGCGCGTAGACCTCGGCGACGCCGCGGTTCGAGTCGCGGACATCGTGGCTCCGCTCGACGCGCGTCCGCGCGTCCGCTCCTTCCCGCTCGGCGAGCGCGGGGTCGAGCAGCCGCTCGCTGATCGCCGCGGCGAGCGCGCGCAGGTCGCCGGGCGGCACGATCGCCGCGCCGTCGCCGAGCGCGTCCCGTGCCCCGGGGACGTCCGTCATCACGAGGCTCCGCGCGGCCGCCATCGTCTCCAGCATCGCAAAGGACATGCCCTCCCAGCGGGAGGGAGCAGCGACGACGTCCGCTGCAGCGAGCCAGTCGGGTGCGTCGGTGCGCTCGCCGGCGAAGGTGACGCGCTCGGCCGGCCGGCTCCTCAAGGCGTCGGCGTCCGGCCCCCCGCCGACGAACGCCAGCCTCGCCTCCGGTACGCGCTCGAGGACGCCGGGCCATGCCTCGAGCAGGAGGTCCTGGCCCTTTGCCCGGCAGATGCGGCCGAGACAGACGACGAGCGGGGATTCGTCCAGGCCGAGCCGGCGGCGCGCGGTTCCCCTGTCCTCGTCCGAGGCCGCGCGCAGCACCCGCGGATCGATGCCGTTGGCGACGACCTCCCAGCGGGCGCCGATTCCCGCCTCCTCGCCGCGGCGCCGCTCCGTCTCGCTGACGCAGAGGACGGCGTCGGCCCAGCGCGCGCCAAGGCGCTCCCACGCGACGGCCGCCTGCCGCAGCCCGCCCGAAAGCGGGTAGAACGACCAGCCGTGCGGCTGGAAGACAGTCGGTAGCCGCCCGCGCAGGGCCAGCCGTCCCGCGAGCCCTGCCTTCGACGAGTGCAGGTGGACGAGCGTGAACTGCTCGCGCCCGAAGAGCCGCCGCAGCCGCAGCAGCTCGAGCGCGGTCGAGGGCCTCGGCGCACGTCCTGCCGGCCAGAGGAGGTGCTCGGCGCCCAGCTCGCGCACCGCCTCGGCGAGCTCGCCGTCGGGGCTCGCTACCGCGACGGCCCAGCCGCGCCGCAGCTGGTCGGCGACGAGCTCCCGCACACTGCGGCCGACGCCGCCCTCGACGGGCTGCGAGACGTGCAGGATCGAGGGCTCCGCGGCCACGCTGGCCGAACTATGCATGCGGCTAGCAGGTGTAGAAGTGGCCCGTGTAGACGGGCACGGCACTCGCGAGGATGCCGCCGTAGCTGTTCCTGCTCGTGTCCCAGAGGTTGCCGACGCCGCGGTAGTTGCCGATCGCCCCGCAGCGCTGGTGGAGGAAGACCGAGCCCCGTATTGTCGTCCGCGTCGTTCCCTCGTCCAGGTAGACGCCCAGCACGCGCGTGTCGAACGTCGAGCTCTCGAACACGACGTCGGTGCAGGCCGGCTGCGAGCCCCAGGCGGGGTCGGCCCACTCGCAGGTCGCCCCGCGGTCGACGTTCGGGCCGGCGTGGATGCGCCGGAAGGTGCTGCGCGCGGCGAAGTGCTCCACGTAGATGCCGATGCCGATGTCGTTCAGGTCGAGGTCCTCGAAGACGCTGTCGCGCGTGCCTCCGCCGACCCAGAGCCCCTCCCAGGCGCAGTTACGGGCCTTCACCCGGCGGACGACGGCCTTGACGCCGACCCAGACGCACGCCTCGGCCGTGCCGTTCGAGGCCCGCGGCGTGGGCCAGGTCACGTTCGCCGAGTCGACGTCCTCCACGACCGGCGCGGTGGCGGGCGTGTAGCTCGCCCGGTTCGGGTCGACGATCACGCCCCAGTCGCGGAAGTCGCGTGCCACCACGCGCCGGACGACGAGGCCCTCCACCTGCCGCGCCATCAGCCCCGAGGGGATGACGTGGTTGCCCTCGAAGGTCGTGTCGAGCACCTGCGTCCCGACGCCCGTCCCCCAGACGTGGACGATCGAGCCCTGGAGCGCCTTGTCCGGGTCGCTGACGTCGAAGGCGAGGCCTCGGAGCAGGCCGTGGCCGGGGCCCCAGTTGCCGCCCAGCACGAAGCCGGCCTTGAAGATCGCGCGGCCGAGGTGCTGCGCGTAGACTCGGTCGCCGCTCGCGTTGACGAACGGCCCGGAGTCGTCGTAGACGCCGTCCGCGACAACGATGTCGCGGGCGGGCCCGGCGAGCGCCTGCTTCAGCTCCGCCGAGCTGTCGACGGTGACGGCGTTCGGCGGCAGCGGGTACGGCGACGGAGGCGCGACGTGCGCGGGAGCGGTCCCCTGGGGCGGCGAGGGCGGCTTCGGCGTCCGCGCGGGCTTGCCGGTTCGCCGCCGCGAGTACACGGCGAGCCTGCGCTTACTGTGCAAGGCGCGGGCGACCGCGGCTCGCGCGGCATGGCGCTGCCCGGCCACGACCCGCTCTCGCCGGCCGGCCGCGTGTCCCGAAAGCGGAAGCAACGCGGCCGCAGCGAGGCTTGCGACGGCGAGGGCGGCTGATCTGCGAAGCCGACGGCTGCGCTCCATCGCGAATCGAATCGGCCCCGCTGCGCAAGGGACTGTCCCTCGTTCGAGGGAACCATGGCGGCAAGCGGGATTCGGCCGCTTGTTCGGCTATCGTGCGGCGCAATGTCGGAACGCGGAGAGGGAACGCCTGCGGGCCTCCGCTCGTCCGGCTCGTTCCAGCCCCCTGCGGACCAGCCGATCGAGTTTCGGAGGAGCCTGGACGCGCTGCGCCGGGCTCGCTGGATCATCGCGGTCGTCGTGATCGCGACGACTGCGGCCGTCGTTGCGGTCTCGCTCTACCTGCCCAAGACCTACCGTGCCGTCGCCAAGATCGTTTACTCGCCGGCGACCTCCGTGTTCGCGACCACCGACGTGAGCACGATCGAGCGGAACCTCGAGACCTTCCAGCGGCTGCTGAGCACGCACGCCGTGCTGGAGCAGGCGGCGCAGAACGTTCCCGGCGAGACCGCAGAGTCGCTCAACGACAAGGCCGCGGGCTCGGTCGACCAGTCAGCCGACATCATCAGCGTCTCGGCACTCGCCAAGACGCCCGAGCGGGCCGCGCTGATCGCGAACTCGGTCGCCGAGGCGTTCCTGGCGAAGCACAAGGCCGATGCGAAGGCGCAGCTCGAGGCGGCGCAGGCGGCACTGCAGGCGCAGCTCCGCGCGGCCGAGGCGCGGGGTGCGAGCCCGCAGGAGCTCGACGCCATCCGCCAGCAGCAGGCGAACCTGACCATCGAGCTCGCCAACGCCGGCTCGGACCTCTCACTTGTCGAGGCCGACGTCCCCGACGCGCCCTACACGCCGCGGCCGGTGCGCAACGGGGTGCTCGCGTTCTTCGCCGCCCTCTTCCTCGGCGTGATCGCTGCGCTCGCCCGCGACCGGCTCGTCCCGCGCGTTGGCAACGCGCGCGAGGTGAGCCGCCTGCTCGGCCTGCCCCTGCTCGTCGGCGTGCCGTTCATCCGCGGGGGCTTCGGCCGGCGTCGGAAGCTGCTCCACGCCGTCGCGAACGAGGCCTACCAGACGCTGCAGGCCTCGGTCCGGTTTCACCTCCCGGCCACGAAGCAGCAGGTCGTCCTGGTGACGAGCTCGGTCGAGGGCGAAGGCAAGACGAGCGTCGCGGCGGGGCTCGCCCGGGCGCTTGCGCGAGTCGGCCAGAAGACGCTGCTCATCTCCGGCGACCTGCGCTTCCCGACGCTGCACGAGCTGTTCAAGACGCCGCTCGCCCCCGGGCTCTCGGACATCCTCGTCGCGGCTTCGAGCAACGGCGCGAAGCGGGGCACGCTCTCCGCCGCCATCGACGAGAGCGTGCAGACCGTGTTCGGCGGCGTCGGCGACAACCTGCACGTGATCCCGAGCGGGACGCGCGTGCCGGACCCCGCGAAGCTCCTCTTCAGCGACGCTCTGCCGGCCTTCTTCGCCGCGCTCGAGGGCCGGGACTACAAGTACGTGATCATCGACGGACCGCCGCTCCTCGGCATCGCCGACAGCCACGCGCTCGCGCGCGACGTCGACAGCACCATCCTCGTCTCGCGGCTCGACCGGGCCAGGTTCGAGGACCTGAGCGAGGTTCGCGACATGCTCGAGCGGCTCGAGGTGCACCCGCTGGGAGTCGTCGTCGTCGGCGCGCGCCGCTCGATCGCGTACGCCTACGCGGGCGCCTCCTCGACGCGCGACGAGCTTCCGCGCGGCCGCGTCTCGGCTTAGAAGGGTTTGACGAAACACTGACGAGGCCCTCGGCCGCGCTGCTCGCCCCGATGCTGCGTCCTCGGTCGCGCCCGTACCTTCCAGGTACGAACGCTCCCTGCCTCGGAACGAGCATCGCACCTCGCGAGCGAGCAGAGTTCCGCCAAACCCTCCTAGGCGGTCTGTCGTCGCATCGTCCCGGCCCAGATCAGGGCCGCGATGAGCCACAGGTGGCGCCAGTGCAGGGTGTCGACGACGGCGCTGTTGGCGACGAGCCCGCACCACGCCCCGAGCAGTGCCGCCGAGCCGATGCCGTAGGTGTCGCGCCCGAGCACCGCGTTCCGGCCCGCGAACACCAGCGTCGTCATGACCAGCGCCAGGATCGTGACCAGCCCCAGCACCCCCTGCTCGGCCAGCGCCCGCACGTAGGTGCTGTGCGCGGAGATGGTGATGTACGACTCGAACTGCCCGGGCCCGACGCCGAACGGGTAGGCGGCGACGAGCCGGAGGCCGCTCTCCTGCGCGCTGAAGCGCGAG
>JBKPFI010000243.1:0-3451 GCA_046728775.1 Actinomycetota bacterium
CGCTCGCGCGAAGAAGCGGCGCGTGAGCTGCGCAACGGCGAGGTGGTCGCGACGATCACTGTCCCGTCCAACTTCGTTTCCGACCTGCGCGGGATGCTGCGCAGCCCCAGGCTCGAGGTGCAGACGAGCACCGGCACCATCGGGTCGCGCGTGCAGCAGCAGATCCAGGCGCTCGTGTACTCGCTCAACCGTCAGCTCCAGCGCGCCTACATCGCATCGAACCTGCGCTACGTGAGGCTGATCCTGCGCGGCGGCGACGGCAGCTTCCTCGGAGCGCCGATCACCGTGCTGGGGATCGCGAAGGCGCAGCGGCTGCTCGCCCGCATGCCGCAGACGCCGAGGACCGCGAAGCTGCTCGACTTCCTCCACGATGCGCGGCTCGCGTTGGCGAACACCGGCGACGCCCTCCGCTCGACGGCGCACCCGATCGAGCTCGTGCGCCCCCCGGCCGCGGCCGCACATGGGCGCTTTCGGCGGAGGTCCAGGCCTACGCGCTCGGGCTGACGATCACGTTCCTCGCGCTGATGCTCGCAGCGGGCTCGCTGGCTGCCGAGCGCGACGAGAACGTCGTCGGAAGGCTCGCGCGGGGGCTCGTCGGCCTCGGCCACATCGTGTGGTCGAAGGTCGCGCTGGCCGCTGTGGTGGCGCTCGCGCTCGGGCTCGCGATCGCGGTGGCGTTCGGCCTGATCATCCAGGTGGGCGGCGTCACGGGCGGCGAGCCCTGGCGCCGGCTGCCGCTGCTCGTGGTCGGGCTCGCCCTCGCGGGCGGGTCGCTCGGCGCGCTCGGCGCGCTGCTAGGCGCGCTCGCGCGAGAGGCGCGCTCTGCGTCCCTCGTTGCCCTGCTCGTCGTGCTGCCGATCGTCTTCCTGGGTCTGATCCCGGCCGAGATCGTCCCGCCCGCCGGCTGGGTGAGCGATGTGCTTCCGTTCGCCCACTCGGTGCGCTTCTTCCGCTCGGCGCTGTACGACCTCAGTCCCTGGGGAGAGGTCGCGCGCGAAGCCCTCTGGCTGCTCGCGCTCGGCGGAATCTTCGGCGGGCTCGCCTGCCGGGGAGCGCGTAGATTGCTGGTGTGAATACGCTTCGCGTTCTAGTTGGACGTCGACCTTCTCGCGGCGAGGGGTCTTCTGTGAGCGACGCGTGAGCGCGTTCCCTCTGACTCGGATGAGGCGCCTCCGCCGGAGCGACCGGCTGCGCTCGCTGGTGCGGGAGACGCGGCTCGACCTCGACGACTTCGTGCTGCCGCTCTTCGTCGGGCCGGTGACCGAGCCGAACCCCGACCTGCCCGCGCTCGGCCGCTTCTCGGTCGACGATCTGGTCTCCGAGGCGGAGGACGCTGCGCGCCTCGGCGTGCGCGCGGTGCTGCTCTTCGGCATCCCGGACGAGAAGGACGCCGAGGGGTCGGGGGCCTGGGACGACGACGGCGTCATCCAGCGCGCGCTGCGGGCGCTGCGCGAGTCGAGCCCCGGCCTCGTTCTCCTCACCGACGTGTGCCTCTGCGAGTACACCTCGCACGGCCACTGCGGGGTGCTCGACGGCGAGGAGGTCGACAACGACGCGACGCTCGAGCTGCTGGCGCGGACGGCCGTGAGCCACGCCGCCGCCGGAGCGGACGCCGTCTGCCCGAGCGACATGATGGACGGGCGCGTCGCCGCGATCCGGGCCGCGCTGGACGAAGACGACCGCGGCGAGATCCCGATCGTCTCGTACGCGGCGAAGTACGCCTCGGCTTTCTACGGGCCGTTCCGCGAGGCGGCGGACTCGACGCCCGCCTTCGGCGACCGCCGCGGCTACCAGATGGACCCGGCCAACGTGCGCGAGGCTCTGCGCGAGTGCGCGCTCGACGTCGAAGAGGGCGCCGACGCGCTGCTGGTCAAGCCGGCGCTGCCGAACCTCGACGTCCTGCGGGCGGTGCGCGAGCGCTTCGACCTCCCGGTCGGCGCGTACAACGTCTCCGGCGAGTACGCGATGCTCAAGGCCGCGGGCGCGCGCGGCTGGCTGGACGAGCGGCGGGCCGCGCTCGAGTCGCTGACGGCGATCGTCCGCGCGGGAGCCGACCTCGTCGTCTCCTACTGGACGAAGGAGCTCGCGGCCTGGCTGTAGCCCTGACCCTCTGGGAGACGATCGCGCAGGAGGCGGCCCGCGAGAGCAGGCTGTGGGAGGAGGCGCTGCGACCGCGCGCCGAGCGTGAGCTCGAGCCCGTCTTCTCACCGCTCGGCGAGGAGCGGTACGCGCTCGGCCTGGAGACGATCTACGAGGGCTACCTGCTGCACTACGGGCGGCCGCGCCTGTTCGCGCCGGAGGATGCGGATACCGCGCTGCTGCTCGGCGACTACCTCTACGCGCACGGGCTCGTGCGTGTGGCGGAGGTGGGTCCGGTGGAGGCGGTGAGCGACCTGGCGGCGCTGATCTCACTGTGCGCGCAGCTCCGGGCCGACGGCCTGTCCGGCGACGGCGAGGCCTGGGCGGCGACAGCGGCGACGCTCGGCCGTGGCGAGGAGGCGCGGCTCGCCTGGCGCGCCGGCGGCGAGGCCGAACGGGCGCTCGAGAACCACGGGCGCCGGGTGAGTTAGAGTCGCGCCGATGGTGCTCGCTGCCAAAACCGCCGCCGAAGAAGGCCTCGACGTCATCAAGGCGATGCTCGTCGTCGGCCTCATCTTCCTGGCCGTGATCGTCCTCGGCGAGCTCTCGCGCTGGCTCCGCCACCGGCAGCACTAGCGCACGTCGACAAGTCGCTTCACGCCCTTTCTCGCTGCATAGACTCACATCCGTGGCGCCGCCGAGCGATCTTCGGGAGTGGATCGCGCTCCTCGAGCGGGAGGGCGAGCTGCGCCGCGTCTCGGCCGAGGTCGACCCGCACCTCGAGATCACCGAGATCGTCGACCGGGTCGTCAAGGCCGGCGGGCCGGCGCTGCTGTTCGAGAATCCGAAGGGCTCCGACCACCCGCTGCTGATCAACCAGTTCGGCAGCGAGCGGCGGATGTGCCTCGCGCTCGGCGCGAACAGCCTCGACGAGGTCGGCCGCAAGCTCGGCGACGTGCTGGAGATGCAGCCGCCGCAGGGGCTCGCCGAAAAGGTGCGCGGGCTGAAGAAGCTGAAGTCGATCGCCGACTCCCGGCCGAAGACCGTCCGGAGCGGCCCGGTGCACGACATCGTCCTGCTCGACGACGAGGTCGACCTCCGCCGTCTCCCGGTGCAGACCTGCTGGCCCGGCGACGCGGCGCCCTTCATCACGCTCCCCGCCGTGATCACCAAGGACCCGCGCACGGGCGGGCGCAACGTCGGCATGTACCGGATGCAGCTCCTGGACGAGCGCACGACCGCGATGCACTGGCAGATCCACAAGGACGGCCGCGCCGACTACCTGATGACGGACGGGAAGCTCGAGGTCGCGGTCGCGCTCGGGCTCGACCCCGTCACCGCGTACACCGCGAGCGCGCCGCTGCCCAAGCAC
>JBKPFI010000289.1:0-1637 GCA_046728775.1 Actinomycetota bacterium
CGCGATGGGGCGGGCGCGGTATCCGGCGCTGGTCGAGATCCTCGAGCGGCAGCCGCCTCGGGCGGAGCTCGGCGGGACGCTGAACGACGCGGCGGCGAGCCTCGACGGCAGCTACCTGTTCGTGCAGGGGCCGCCGGGGTCAGGGAAGACTTGGCTCGGCGCGCGGATGGCGCTGGAGCTGATGCGGCGCGGGCAGCGCGTGGGAGTGACCTCGCTGAGCCACAAGGCGATTCAGAAGTTCCTGCGGGACCTGCGGGAGGCGGCGGTTGCCTCCGGGTTCTCGTTCAAGGGGCGGAAGAAGTCGAGCGGCGACCCCGAGAGCGCGTACGAGGACGACTTAGTCGATTGCACCGCGGAGAACGGCGAGATGCTGGACGAGGAGCTGCAGCTGATCGCGGGGACGTCGTTCCTGTTCTCGCGCGAGGAGCTCGACCACCATGTGGACACGTTGTTCGTTGACGAGGCCGGCCAGGTGTCTCTGGCCGACGTGTTGGCTGTCGGGTGTGCGGCGCGGAATGTCGTGCTGTTGGGCGACCCGAACCAGCTGGCGCAGGTCTCGCAGGGGTCGCACCCGCCGGGCGCGAGCGCGTCGGTGCTGCAGCACTTGCTCGGCTTGGACGAGACGGTGCGAGAGGGGATGGGGTGGTTCCTGGGCGAGACGTGGCGGATGCGGCCGGAGGTGAACGCGTTCGTCTCGGCGACGTTCTACGACGGGCGGCTGGAGCCGGCTGCTGTGTGTTCGGAGCGGTCGGTCGCGGACGGGAACGGGATTCGGTTTCTGCCGGTCGCGCACGAGGGGAACCGAACGCAGTCGCCGGAGGAGGCGGAGGCGGTGGCCCGGGAGGTCGCGCGGCTGGTCGGTGGTGCGTTTGTGGACGAGCGGGGCGAGCGGACGCTGCGGTACGAGGACGTGATCGTGGTCGCGCCGTACAACGCGCACGTCCGCTGCCTGCGGGAGCGGTTGCCTTCGGCGGTGGCGATCGGGACCGTCGACAAGTTCCAAGGCCAGCAGGCGCCGGTCGTGTTCTACGCGATGGGGAGCTCGAGCTCGGAGGACGTGCCGCGCGGGCTCGACTTCCTGTTCTCGCGGAACCGACTCAACGTGGCGATCTCACGGGCGCAGTGCCTTGCGTACTTGGTCTGCTCGCCTCGGTTGCTGGACGCGAACTGTCGGACCGTCGAGCAGATGCGGCTCGCGAACGCGTTGTGCCGACTGGTGGAGCGCGCAGAGAACGCAATTTGATGTGATCCCACGAATGGGAGGTTGTCTTTGAGTGAGCGGCGTAGTCGACGAACGACCCTCGCGACCTTTGAAGAGGATCTCGTGCTTGAGATCGTGGGTGACGGCGAATGGCACTCGTCGAACGCGATACATGGGCGGCTGCGTCCGCGGATGAACGAGGGCATGTTTCTCCGCGTCAAGAAGGACCTTCGGATCGAACACCGCCGAGTCGGCGGAGGCGAAGGCAGCTACTACAAGTGGAGGCTAAGCCGTCCTTTCAACTCGACTCGAGGGTGATTGACGACCGTTGCGTGCGCGGCGCTACGCGAAAGTGAAGCGCGGCAGTCAACCGTAGAAGGGTGATGGATCAAGTAGGCGGGGTCGCCCGATACTCCGCGTGCAACCGAGACGCGCC
>JBKPFI010000258.1:0-1331 GCA_046728775.1 Actinomycetota bacterium
GTCGGCGACGCCCTCGAGGTCGAGCGGCTCGAGGTAGGTGCGGTCGGCGAAGCCGGGGTCGGTCATGATCGTGGCCGGGTTCGAGTTGACGACGATCGTGCGGAAACCGTCCTCGCGCAGCACCTTCAGCGCCTGGCAGCCCGCGTAGTCGAACTCGCATGCCTGCCCGATCACGATCGGGCCGGAGCCGATCAGGCAGACCGAGCGGAGGTCACGCCGCCTCGGCAAGTGCCACCCCCTGTACCCAGCGCGACAGCAGCGGCCACGCGTCGTGCGGGCCCGGCCGCGCCTCCGGATGGAACTGCACCGAGCGGGCTCGCAGCTCCGGGAAGTCGAGCCCCTCGACGGTGCCGTCGTAGAGCGAGACGTGCGTCACCTCGGGCGCATCGGAGCGGGCGACCGCGAAGCCGTGGTTCTGGCTCGTAACCAGCACGCGGTTCGTGTGCTTCTCCAGCACCGGGTGGTTCGCGCCGCGGTGGCCGAAGGGGAGCTTGAACGTCTCGTAGCCGGTCGCCAGTGCAAGCAGCTGGTGGCCGAGGCAGATCCCGAGGAGCGGCACCCGGCCGAGCAGCGCGCGCACCGTCTCGACCTCCGCGGCGAGCGGCTCCGGATCGCCCGGCCCGTTCGAGAGTACGACGCCGTCGAAGCCGACGAGCTCCTCGGGGCCGGCGTCGTGCGGGTAGACCGCGACCGCGGCGCCGGCCCAGGCCAGGCGGTCCAGGATCGAGCGCTTGCAGCCGTAGTCGACCACGGCGATTCGCGCGACGCCTGCGTCCGAGTAGACGTAGGGCTCGGCAGTGGAGACCTGTGCCGCGAGCGCGCGCCCCGCCATCGGCGGCTGCTCCCGCACGGCGGCCACCGCCTCTTCGACGGAGGCTTCGCCGGCGATTGCGATCGCCCTCATCGCCCCGGCCTCTCGCAGGTGGACTACGAGCGAGCGTGTGTCGATCCCGGAGAGCGCGACGATGCCGCGCCTGTTCAGCCAGTCGGTCCACGCAGGGCCGCGCGCCTCTCGCATCACGACCGCGCGCGCCTGCGGGCGGCGCGACTCGCAGCGGTCGGGATCGACGCCGTAGTTGCCGACCATCGGCGCGGTGAAGCAGACGATCTGCTCCGCGTAACTCGGGTCGGTGACGACCTCCTGGTAGCCGGTCATCGCGGTCGTGAAGACGGCCTCGCCGAAGGCGAACCCCTCGGCGCCGACGGCCTCGCCGCGAAAGACGGTCCCGTCCTCCAGCACCAGCAAGCCACTCATGCCATGCACCCCGGCTTTGTGCCGGCTCGCCGCCGCTGGACGAGCGAGGGGCTGCAGGGTTCAAGCCGGACGCGTA
>JBKPFI010000092.1:0-1116 GCA_046728775.1 Actinomycetota bacterium
CCAGTGCTGCCAGGCACGGTTGAGCGCCGGCGTCTCAGCGTGGCAGGGGCCACACCACGAGGCCCAGAAGTTGACGACGATCACCCGCCCGCCGTAGGTGTCGAGCTTGATCGAGCCGGACCCGCTCAGCGATTTGAGCGCGAAGCTCGGTGCGACCGGCGTCTCACCCCGGTCGAGCGCTGCTGCGACTCCGCCGTTCGCATGCGTCAACGTCCAGAGCAGTAAGACGAGCAAGAACGTCACGAGCGCGACGGCAAGCTGTGCGCCCATTTCCCGCCGACTGACGCCGATGCTCATCCCTGCGCCCCTCCCACGACCGGCAGTCGACAGGTCCGCGGGAGGTAGAGATGAAACCGCCTGTCGGCCGTCAGCGCTAGCGCCGAGAACGCCGGCGGCTCGCTCAGCTCACGGGAGCAGGGAAACTGACGGCGAAATTGCGATCCGGAGATCCGGCTACCACCGCGCCCGGTGATCAGAACCTCGTTCTCGCCGCTGGTCGGCGCATCGAGCGGGGCACCGTGGCGGACCGCGCAGGCTCGATAGCGTCGCGCCCAATCCAGAAGCGTGTTCATCTCGGCGCCGGAGAGGTGTTGCTTGTTGTCGCGTAGCGACAAGCGCGGCAGCTGCAGCGGGGTCGCCCGAGACGATGGCGGCCAGGCGCCGCTTGCGATCACCAAGGCAGCCAAAGCGGCACCCAGCGAGCCGCCGGCAAGAAGAGCCAGGCGACCCCGCAAGGGGGCTCCGTGTCTCCTCATCACTGTCCGCGCCACGGAAGCTGGCCATGGAAATGCTTCGACGGCGGGTCTGGATCGGGGCGAATCGCCCCGGCGACGGCGCGAGAACCGAAGGCACCCCTGAGACAGGCATCGCCACCACCTCTGACGATGCACGGGGCGAGTCCGGTCGAGGGGCCCTGCCGGAACTCCGGAAGCTCAAAGGCCGAGGAGTCGCGCCGAAGTTCGTCGCCGTTGGCATCGCGGAGGATGAGGAGCGTCGGGCGGGCGCCAACGCGCAGGTGCGCAGCCGGCACGTGATAGCCGAAGAAGCCGGCATCGATCGGTGCCGACACCCAGACGACGGGAATCGTGACCGAGCTCCCGTCCTCGAACTGCACCT
>JBKPFI010000326.1:0-3426 GCA_046728775.1 Actinomycetota bacterium
TTTGGGCGCCTTACGACGATCCGGCTGCGGGCGGGGTTGTCAGGCGCCGCGTTTACCGGCCCGCACGGCGGCGCACGACGTACGTAGAGGAAGAGCCGCCTCCGCCCGCAGGGCCGCCGGCCCCGTAGGCGACACCACAACAACCGGAAGGGGGTCCGCAGTGGCAGACGAGCTGCAGGGCAAGCGCGTGGCGTTCCTCGCCACCGACATGGTCGAGCAGGTCGAGCTGACGGAGCCGTGGAAGGCCGTCAAAGAGGCCGGTGCGACGCCGGAGCTCGTCTCGCTCGACGAGGGCGAGATCCAGGGCTTCAACCACTACGACAAGGCGGACACGTTCACTGTCGACCGCACGGTCGAGGAGGCGCGGGCCGACGACTACGACGCGCTCGTGATCCCGGGTGGCGTCGGCAATCCGGACACGATGCGCACGGACGAGAACGCCGTCGACTTCACGCGCCAGTTCTTCGAGCAGGGCAAGCCCGTCGGCGTCATCTGCCACGGGCCGTGGATGCTCGTGGAGGCGGGCGTGGTCCGCGGCCGCAGGGTGACGTCGTGGCCGAGCCTCCAGACGGACATCCGCAACGCCGGCGGCGAGTGGGTGGACGAGGAGGTCGTGGTCGACGAGGGGCTCGTTACGAGCCGCAAGCCGGACGACCTGCCCGCCTTCAACGCCAAGATCGTGGAGGAGTTCGCCGAGGGCAAGCACGAGCAGCAGGCCCAGAAGACGGCCGCCGCCGTCGGCATGCGATCGAGTCGGGCGTAGCTCGGCGCTCGCCCTTGGGTCAGCCGACCCGGATTGTCACCATTCCAGAGCCGGGTGGCTTCTTTCCTCCTCCTGGGTGGCTAAGCCGCCTAGTCTCCCCGGGAGAGGGCCACCCGGCTCGTTCCGTTGGATGCCGGCACGAGGAGAACCTTGTGCGCCGGGCGCTCCGCCCTCGCCCGCCGACCGGTGCGGTTAGATGGGCCCAGTGGAGGTCGAGGACGCGACCAGGCGGACGCACCTCGCGAACGAGCGGACCCACCTCGCCTGGTGGCGCACCGGCCTGACGGCGCTCGCCGTGGGCCTGGCCGCCGGCCGGATCGTCCCGGAGCTCGCTGGCGGGGCCGCCTGGCCGTTCCAGCTCCTAGGCGCGGGTTACGCCGTGTTGGGCCTCTCCCTGATCCTGTACGGCCACCGGCGCCGGGCTGAGGTCGAGCGAGCGCTGGCGCGTGGCGAGTGGAGCGTGTTCCCCCCGAGTGCCGCACTGGCGATGACCGCCGCCGGCCTCCTCCTCGGGGTAGCGACGATCGCCGCGATCATCTTCGCCGGAAGCTGAACATGCTCAGTCCGGGTACTCGTCCTTCCGCCAGGCGCGGAAGTCGTCGGGCGGCCGTTTCGGGACCCGCTCGAGCAGGAAGCTGAAGTAGGGTGCCACGAACGGATCGGGCGCGGTCACCGTGTACGTGTGGTAGACGGTGCCGTTCTCGCGGGCGAAGGCGATCCAGCTCGGTGCCTCTCGCAGCCCGTCCTTGAGCTCGGCGCCGATTTGTCCCGACCACTCCTCGAGCCAGTCGGGCGGGTCGTCGAGCATCTCCTTCACCTCGGGAACCTGCTGCGCCTGCTCTTCGGTCAACGCGAGGCCGAAGTCGAACGCGAAGTCGGTGTTGTAGGTGGAGACGTAGGGGAACTCCCAGCCCATCCGCTGCTTGTAGGCGGTGAGGCGCTCGATCGGCGCGCGCGAGAAGCAGATCAGCGTCACGTCGCGGTGGTTCAGGTGGACGAGCGAGCCGTCGAGGCCGTCGGCCAGACTGGTACAGCCGGGGCAGGCACCCTTCTCGTAGTCGGGCCCGAACATGACGTTGTAGGCGAGGAGCTGTGAACGTCCGTCGAACAGCTCCCCGAGCGTCTTCTTGCCGTCCTCGGTGTCGAACTCGTACTCCTTCTCGACCGGCACCCACGGGAGCCCGAGCCGCTTCTGCTTAACCTCCTCGTTGAGCTTCGCCTGCTCGCCCTCGAGCTTCGCGAGCTCGTCGCGTGCCGCCTGCCATTCCTCAGGGGTTCCGACATTGTGCTCTGACACGTTCTCCCTCCTCTCGGCCTTGGCCACCGGGCGGTGCTCGGTAGTGGAGACGCAAGCGGAGCGTAAAAGTCATCGCGGCCGCGCGCGGCGGGCGAAGTACCGGGGCCGGGGCGGGGGGCGCCTAGGCCCTGCGGCTAGCCGACGCCCCGTGGGGAGGGAGAGCCCTGCCCCGGCCCAGTCTCACCTTAGGAATGCATTCGGCCGACGCAATGGGTGCCGGGTGCCGAGAACTCTCGACGGCGCGTTCGACGCCGCGACCGACATGGCGGGCGCGGCTCGCTGCGGCTCCGAGCGGCGGACGATCCGTCGCAAGTCGTTATGCCCGCGAAGCGGGCGGACTTGCGACGGGAGTGGCCCCGGGAGGGCTCGAAGCAGCCTGCAAGTCGGCACCTTTTCTCCGCTGAGGTAGCACGGGGGTAGCACCGCGCGAGCGCGAGCGGTCAGTCTTGGTCGATTTCCAGAGCGACTTCCGCCAGAACGTTCCCCACCTCGCGCCCCGCGACAAGCCGGTCGTATTCATGCGCGCCCGTCGAGGATCGCGGAGGAGGAAGCTCATGTCGCATCGGCCAACGCGACACTCGGCGAAAGCCCGGATAGAGCGTTTCGCTTGGGTAGAGGTCCGGGCCGGGATACAGGGCAAAGGCGAGAACGTCAGCGCCTTCGTGAAGGACGATGTTCCGGGCGTAGTAGAGGCCACGCACGATCAGCGGCTCGTCTGGCTTCAGGCGATCTCGCACAGCGCCAACCCACGCAAGCGTCTCGAACAAAGCGTGAAAGCCCGCGGGGGACGCATCTTTCTCCTCTCCGAATCGTTCGGCCGCCGCGATGAAGCCGCCGCGTAGCACTGCGAACTCGACGCTGGTCACCGGACCGCTGCGCCGAGCATCGTCGCGTAGTCGAGTTCGCGTTCGTCGCTCAAGACGTGGGTGAACGTGTTGGCGGTGACCGACAGGCTCATCTGCCCGACGAACTCGCCGATCCGCGCCCAGGCACGCCGCGCAGTTGGAGCAGGGAGACTCGGCGGTGGCGAAGGTCGTTCGGGCTCCAGAGCGGGATGCCCGAAGCCCTGCACGCCTTCGCGATCGAGGTGCGCAGCGCGTCGGCACCGCTCGAGGCGAACAGGCGCGCCTCGGGGTCGCGGTCCTCGCCGGGCCCTCCTCTCCGTCTGGCGCCGGCCAGCGAGAACGCCCTTACCTCATTACCTCAAACAAGGCTGAGGAGGACGGCTCACGTTAGCCGCCCTCCTCACGTCAGCTCTCAGAAGCCAGCCCAGGTGACGAAGGTCACGAGGCGCGCGCCGCCGCTGAGGCGGGCGACGAACTTCGAGGTGGGCGGGCGCGCCCCCAACCGCGACACAGCCCCGGCG
>JBKPFI010000047.1:0-1999 GCA_046728775.1 Actinomycetota bacterium
TCCGCAACTCTGCTCGTTGGAACGCGTCGACTGCGGATCACAGCCGCTTTTCTGGGGCTAACTCAGTTTTTGGAAGTGAACGTGGAACTCTCGCAGAAGCGGATGATGGGACTCGAACCCACGACCTTCTGCATGGCAAGCAGACGCTCTAGCCAACTGAGCTACATCCGCGGAACGCGGCCCAGTATAGCCGCGGCTTTACGCCGCCGAGTCCAGGGCTTCGTTCACAAGGGCGTCGGCGAGGTCGTTGTGCTCACGCCTGACCGCCGTGTACGAGACGGCCTTCAGCCTGTCCGCCAAGGCGCGCGCCTCTGAGACGAGCTCGCGCAGCGTCTCGTTCTTGACCTTGTACTCGCCACGCATCTGCTTGACGAGCAGCTCCGAGTCGGAGACGACCTCGAGCTCGTCGACGCCGCGCTCCAGCGCCGACACGAGGCCCGCGAGCAGCCCGCGGTACTCGGCGACGTTGTTCGTGGCGACGCCGATCGCCTCGCCGCGCGCGTCGAGCACGGTGCCGTCGTCGGTCTCGAGGACGTAGCCGTAGGCCGCCGGCCCCGGGTTCCCGCGCGCTCCGCCGTCGGTCGAGAGCCGCGCCTTCATCGGGCCTCAGACATCGTGGCGGTGGTGCCTCCGGAGCTCTTCGGCGAGCGGGTACAGGTCGAAGGCGGGCTCCTCGTAAGGATGCGCCTCGCGCAACGCCGCGATGACTTCGGCCTCGCGCTCGGACGGGTAGACCGTCTCGAGCCGCAGCTCGGCCACGCGCTCCTCGCGACCTGGCTGGCCGACGCTCGGCGAGGCCGACTCGCCCGCGAGGAACGTTCCCGTCCCTTCCGTGTACCAGGAGCAGCGCTCGTAGTCGCCGATCCGCCCCGCACCGGCCGCGAACAACGCCTCGCGCACGGTGTCGAGTGCCTCGCGCGGCACGAACACGACGAGCTTCCGGTTCACGTTTGTCGAACCCTAATGCCGGGGAAACCGGCCGCCGTGGCCACGATGCAGGTTCGGCCCCGCCCCACGCCCGCCGAGCGGCCCGACGCGCCCGTCGAGGTCGAGGTCGACGAGGCGCTGACCGTCCTCGTCGCCTCGATCGAGGACTGGACCGCCCCGCGCCCCGGCTGGGAGCTGATCCTGCACGAGGGTCACGACTTCGGCCGGCCGAACAACGTCGAGGCGGAGCTGCTGTTCGCCGCAGGCGAGCACAGCTCGACGCTCCGCTTCCGCCTCGACCAGCTCGACCGAGCCGACGAGGGAGACGTGGACGAGTTCCTGCTCGCGTTCGAAGAGCGGGACGGGATCGCCAAGACTGCACGACTCGCGCCGAACGGCCTCGACGTCGAGCTCTTCCACATCCTGACGATTACGTAGGCGCCGCTACTCGCCCGTGTCGATCTGCGCCTTCTGCAGCCTGCCCGAATAGTCGACGTAGATCGACTTCCATTCGGTGAAGACGTCGAGCGCGGCCTGGCCGGCCTCGCGGTGGCCGTTGCCGGTGTGCTTCGTGCCGCCGAAGGGCAGGTGCACCTCGGCGCCGATCGTGCCCGCGTTGATGTACGTGATGCCGGCCTCGAGATCGCGCATCGCACGGAAAGCCGTGTTCACGTCGCGCGTGAAGATCGAGGACGAGAGCCCGAACTCGATCCCGTTCGAGACCCGGATCGCCTCCTCGAACGAACCGACCGGAATCAACGCGGTCGTCGGCCCGAAGATCTCCTCCTGGGCGATCCGCATGCCGGGCTCCACGTCGCCGAAGATGGTCGGCCGGTAGTAGTTGCCCTTGTCGAGGCCGTTGCCGGACGCGATCTCGCCACCGGTCAGCAGCTTCGCACCCTCGTCCTTTCCGATTCCGGTGTTCGAGTGGATCTTGTCGAGCGCGCGCCGGTTGATGACCGGGCCGACGTCCGTGTCCTCCTCCCAGCCGGGGCCGAGGCGCATCTTCTCGGCGGCGGCGACGAGCTTTGACGCAAGCGCGTCGTACGCTCCTTCCTGGACGATCACGCGG
>JBKPFI010000280.1:0-6815 GCA_046728775.1 Actinomycetota bacterium
GCGCAACCCGTCCGAGGAGGAGGAGCCGAGCGAGCTCAAGGAGGACCCGCGCGACTTCGCGCTCTGGAAGGGGCACAAGGAGGGCGAGGACACGTGGTGGGACTCGCCCTGGGGCCGCGGCCGACCGGGCTGGCACATCGAGTGCTCCGCGATGGCTGAGGCCTTCCTCGGGCCCACGTTCGAGATCCACGGTGGCGGCGTCGACCTCGTCTTCCCGCACCACGAGAACGAGATCGCGCAGTCCCGCTCCGCCGGCCGCGAGTTCGCGCGCGTGTGGATGCACAACGGGATGCTGCGCCTGGCCGGCGAGAAGATGTCGAAATCGCTCGGCAACATCGTCTCGCTGCGCGAGGCGCTCGACCGCTGGGGCCGTGAGACGCTCCTCGTGTACTTCCTCGGCGGTCACTGGCGGAAGCCGATCGACTTCTCGGACGAGGCACTCGCCCAGGCCGCCGCGCAGGCGGAGAGCTTTCGCAACGTCTTCCGGGCGCCCTCGGAGCCGGGCGGCGACTGGGACGCCTTTGCAGCCGCGCTCGAGGATGACTTCAACACGGCCGAGGCGCTGGCTGTGATGCACGGCTGGCGCGACCACGACCTGCTCGAGCGCGGGCTCGAGGTCTTCGGCCTCGAGTCGCTGGCGGAGGCCGAGACGGCGCCCGCGACGATCGAGGAGCTCGCCCGCGCACGCGCGGAAGCCCGCGCCCGCAAGGACTTCGCCGCGGGGGACAGTTTGCGCGAGGAGATCGAGGAAGCCGGCTGGGAAGTCCGCGACGTCGACGCCGAGCCCGGCTTCCAGCTCGTGCCCAAGGCGCCGACTTTGCGGCGCCGACCGTAGAGGCCGTGCAGGCTTTGCCTGTGCGGCCGTCTAACGCACGCTCGTGGAGCGGGAACCATCTGAAGCGTTCGAGGGCGAGGGCCGAGCGGTGAGTTCCGAGCTCGTCTACGGGCGTCGCTCGGTACAGGAGGCGCTGCGCGGCCCGCGCGAGGTGCTCGAGCTCCACGCGACCGAGCGGGCGCTGAAGGCCGAGGCCTGGCTGCGGGAGGCCGAGGTACGCGTCCAGCTCAAGCCGGAGCGCGAGCTGAACGCCGAGGCCGGCACTCAGGACCACCAGGGCGTCGTGGCGCGCGTCGAGCCGTTCCGCTACGCGGACGCGTACGAGCTCGCGACCGGCCCCGCGCCGCTGCTCGCGGTTCTCGACTCGGTCACCGATCCGCGCAACCTCGGCGCCGTGATCCGTAGCGCCGAGGGAGCCGGCGCGGACGGCGTCGTCCTTCCGGCGCACAACTCGGCGCGCGTCACCCCGGCCGTCGCGCGAGCCTCGGCCGGCGCGCTCGAGCACGTGCCGCTGGCAGTGGTCAAGAACCTCGCCCGCTATCTGGGCGAGATCAAGGGGCCGCACCTCTGGATCTGGGCCGCGGCGGGGGAGGCCGAGACGTCGATGTGGGACGCCGACCTCTCGGGCGGCTCCGTCCTCGTCCTCGGCGCCGAAGGCAAGGGCCTGCGCCCGCTTGTCCGCCGGACCTGCGACGACGCGGTCTCCATTCCCCAGCGGGGGAGCGTCGCCTCGTTGAACGTGAGCGTCGCCGCCGCGCTGCTGCTCTACGAGGCGAGGCGGCAGCGCGGTGGCTGAACCGACGCTGTACCTCTTCGACGGCTACAACCTCCTTCACGCCGGTGAGTTCGAGGATCCACGCGAGCTCGTCGACCGGCTCGCGAGCTTCGTCGCAATGCACGGCGCCCGCGGCGTGGTCGTGTTCGACGGGGTCGGGGCGGACGGCAGGCATGGGCCGCTCGAGGTCCGCTACGCCGAGCACGCCGACGCGCTGCTCGAGCGGCTCGCTGCGGAGCATCGTGTCGGGGAGACCGTCTGTCTGGTCTCCTCGGACTCCGCGATCCGGGGTACCTCCGGTCAGGAGGTGCAGAAGCGTAGTTCGCGAACCTTTCTGCAGGACCTCGAGGAGCCGAGGCACGAGGACCCGGGCCGATCGCAGCTCAGAGATCGCGTGGACGAAGAGACGCGAAACTTCCTGGAGAAGCTGCGCAGAGGGCAAGGGTCCGGTTAAGGCAGATAATGCGCAAGGTCTTGTAAACGTATTGGGACCTTGCTATCTTGATCCTCAACCTCAGGGTGAGGCTTGCGCAGCTCGCCGTCCTCCGACGACAGGGAAGCCGTGGCCGTACGAACCGCGCAGACCGTCCACTCGCCGCAGAAGCTTCAGCGCGAGCTCGCCGATCTCCAGCTGGTCATGCGCGCGCGGAACGGGGACCAGAAGGCCCTCGACGAGCTGATCCGGCGCTACTCCGGCTTCGTGCGACTGAAGGCGAGCTCTTATTTCCTCGCCGGCGGCGACGCGGAGGACCTGATCCAGGAGGGGCTCATCGGCCTCTACAAGGCGGTTCGCGACTTCAGCGCCGACAAGTCTTCGTTCCGCAGCTTCGCCGAGCTCTGCGTGACGCGACAGATCATCACCGCGATCAAGACCGCGACGCGCTTCAAGCATGCGCCGCTTAACACGTATGTGTCGTTCAGCCACACGCCGGCCGGCCAGGAGTCCGACGGCGACTGCACGCTCGGCGACGCCCTGCCGGGCCCTACCGTCGACGACCCGTCTGTCTGCGTCATCTCGACCGAGGAACTGCAGAGCCTCGTTTTCACGCTCGGCAGCGGCCTCTCGAAGCTCGAGGCCGACGCGCTGAAGCTCTACCTCGAAGGGGAGTCGTACGAGACGATGGCCGAGCGGCTCGGTTGCGACACGAAGACGATCGACAATGCGCTCCAGCGCGTGAAGCGCAAGGTGCTCGCGCACCAGCAGTCGCGCCAAGTCCTGCAGTAGCGCAAGCCGCGGCGCGGGCGATATCTCTGTGATATCATCGGATATCGCAATGGGTCGTCCGCGGCGCGAATCGGATTACACGGCGCTCTACGTGCGCATCCCGACGGCCGAGGCCGAGAAGCTTCACCGCGCCGCAGACGTGCTGCGCACGCCGAAGCGCGAGCTGATCACGAAGCTCGTCGCGCGGTTCGATCCGGAGGATCCGGTCTGGACGCAGGAGCTGGCGGGCCCGCCGATGCCGGCCGCGGCGGAGTGGGAGGTGGGTCGCCACTCGTTCCGGCCGGCCGAGGTGCCCGAGGTGCTGACGCCCGCCCAGCTCGCCGAGCTTCTCCAGGTTGACGAAGAAGCGGTCATCGAGCTCGCCGAGCAGGGCGAGCTGCCCGCGCGCAAGGTCGGTGCCGCGTGGCGCTTCTCGCGCGCCGCGGTCCTGGCCTGGCTCGGCGAGGAGCAGGAGGACGAATGAGGATCGGGCGGATCGAGCGGACATGGGGCGCCGAGGAACTGCGCCCGGCCGTCGGCTGGAAGGTCTGGCGAGTCGAGCACGGCGCCGAGGAGACACGCTTGCGGAGCGTCCTCTACGGCGATCCCTGGCCGGCCGGCGAGCCCGTCGAGGCGCGCTGCCGGCGGCTGCTCCGCTCGGAGCACGAGGCTCCCTGCGCTGGCTGCGGCTGCGGGATCCACGCGGGGCGCGAGCTCTCCGCCTGGGAGCACTACCTCTCGGTCGACCCCGGGTCGCGAGTCTTCGGACGCGTCCTGCTTTGGGGGGCGACCATCGAGGGTCGGGACGGCTGGCGCGCGGCTCGCGCGTGCCCGGTCGAGATCTGGGTGCCGAGCGCCGTCGCAGACGCCGACGAGGTGGCAGCGGCGCTCGCGGTCTACGGCGTTCCGGTACACGTCGAGCGGGTGCGGGAGGTCGTAGCGGCGTGAACCAGATCGTGCCGATGGTGATCGAGCAGACCTCCCGCGGCGAGCGCTCGTTCGACATCTACTCCCGCCTGTTGAACGACCGGATTGTGATCGTCGGCAGCGCGATCGACGACCAGGTCGCGAACGTCGTGGTCGCGCAGCTCCTGCACCTCGAGTCGGAGGACCCGGACAAGGACATCTCGCTGTACGTCAACTCGCCCGGCGGCGACGTCTACGCCGGCCTCGCGATCTACGACACGCTCACGTTCGTGAAGCCGGACGTGCGGACGATCTGCGTGGGGACGGCGATGTCGATGGGCGCCGTCCTCCTGGCGGCGGGCGCCAAGGGCAAGCGGAGCGCGCTGCCGAATGCGAAGATCCTCATCCATCAGGCGTGGTCCCCCGGCTTCGGCGGCCAGGCTTCGGACGTCGAGATCCGCGCGCGCGAGATCCTCGACCTGAAGCGCCGCATCGAGCAGATCCTCGCCGACCACACTGGCCAGCCGCTCGAGCGCGTCGCGAAGGACACCGACCGCGACAACTTCCTGACCGCGCAGGAAGCCCGCGAGTACGGCCTGATCGACGAGGTCATCGAGCACCGCTAAGGCGTTCGCTTGCGACGCCGATCGGTAGAGGCCGTGCCGGCTTTGCCGGTACGGCCGATGCCCGGAGGGCGCTACGCTGAGCGCTGTGCCGGAGTAGCTCAGCTGGTCAGAGCATTCGCCTTGTAAGCGAAAGGCCGTGGGTTCGAATCCCACCTCCGGCTTCTCGCCCAATCCGCCTCGCCCCTCCTTCCGTAGCGCACACGAGGGGTCTCGAGACGCCCGAAAGGAGCGTGGGAGATGGGAGAGCATCTGTTCAAGCGCCGGTCGCACGCGTTGCTCGCGCTTGCGTTCGTGCTCGGGGCGGCTCTCGTGGCGGCTGCGCCGCTGACGGCTGCCGAGCGCAACTCGTACACGGTCACCCCGCTGGTCTCGGACCAGCCGGGAGTGGCCCCGACACCCGACACTCATCTCGTCAACGCCTGGGGGCTCACGTCCTCGGCGACGTCGCCGTGGTGGGTGTCAGACAACGGCACCGACTTGTCGACGCTCTACAACGGGGCCGGAGCGAAGCAAGCGCTCGAAGTAGCGGTTGCGGGCGGCCCAACGGGTGCCGTCTTCAACCCGACGACCGGTTTCCTGCTTCCGACCGGCGGCAAGGCGTTGTTCATCTTCGACAGCGAGGACGGCGCCATCAGGGCGTGGAACGGAGCCCAGGGGACGACGGCGATCGTGGTCGTCCCGTCGACGGGAGCGATCTACAAGGGCCTCGCCATCGCGAACACCGCGAGCGGGCCGCGCCTCTACGCGGCCGACTTCCACAACGCGCGGATCGACGTGTTCGACGGCAGCTTCGGCCTGGTGCCCGACAGCGGGTTCGAAGACCCGACGCTGCCGGCCGGCTACGCACCGTTCAACGTGCAGACGATCGGCGACCGCGTGTTCGTGGCGTACGCGAAGCAGGACGAGGACGCGGAGGACGAGTCCGCGGGCCAGGGCTTGGGCTTCGTCGACGCGTACGACCTTTCGGGGAACCTGCTCGCGCGCGTCGCCCAGCACGGCCAGCTGAACGCGCCGTGGGGACTGGCGCTCGCGCCGGATAGCTTCGGCCGCTTCGCCGGCGACCTGCTCGTCGGGAACTTCGGCGACGGTCACATCAACGCCTACGAGGAGCTCGGAAACGGGCACTTCGTGCACCGCGGCGCGCTCCGCGATGCCGACGGCAAGAAGCTCGCCATCGACGGCCTGTGGGCCCTCGAGGTTGCCCAGGGCGGGAACAACGGTACTCCGGGGACGCTGTTCTTCACGGCCGGCCCGGACGACGAGACGCACGGGCTCTTCGGAACGATCGCGCCCGGCTAGGGCGCCTCGAGTCGTAGGGGCGGCGCGAGCGGCCGCGCCCGCCCCTACGCCAGCTCTTCGATCAGGTCCGCAGCTCTAAAGGTTCCGGGCTGCCGCTGCAGGCGTGCCGAAGCCTCGCCGAGCCGCGGATCCGGGCTCGCCAGCAGCCGGTCGAACGCTTCGCGGAGCTGCTCGTCCTCGAACTGGTAGCTCGGCAGGCGCACGCCGAACCCGCATTCGGCCATGCGCTGGGCGTTGTCGTACTGGTCCCAGAACAGCGGCAGCACGATCATCGGCTTGCCGAAGTGGATCGCCTCGGTGACGGTGTTGTTGCCGCCGTGCGTGATCACGAGGTCCACCTCCGGCAGGATCGCGGGCTGCGGCAGGAACTCGGCGCCGGTCATGTTCGGCGCGAGCTCGATCAGCTCGTGCTGTGGGCCCTTGCTGACGACGTACCGGTGCGGCGTCTCCGCCAGGGCACCGACGAGCCGGTTCATCAGTTCGACGTCCGCGGAGCCGAGGCTGCCGAGGCTGACGTAGACCAGCGCGCCGTCGCCCGGAGGCGGCTCGAACGCCTCGTCGACCGAGCGGACGCACGAGTCGAGGCGGTGCCACGCCTCGGCGAGCGGCTGCGAGCGCCGGTAGTCCGCCTCGGCCGGATAGAGGTACAGGTTCAGGAAGGGCGACTCATGGATGAACTCGAGCTCGGGTAGCGGCGGCGCGCCGCGCTCCTCGCAGAACGCGGAGAACTCGGCGTGCAGCGGCTCGTGGAGCTCGCGGTAGGGCGACCGGAACTCCTCCCAGGCGGAGCGGTCGCCCGTCGGGTAGCCGGAGAACGGCGGCGGCAGCTCGGGATCCTTCAATTCGAGCGGATTGCACGAGACGATGCGCACCCACGGCCTTCCCGACGCCGGCACGGCCGGGAACGCGACCACGTTGTCCTCGACGATCACGTCGGGCTCGAGCTCGCCGAAGATCTCGCGCAACCGCTCGTCCACGTAGCGGGCGCCCTCGACGAGCTCCTGCCAGACGGGGAGGACGAACGTCTCGAGCTGCTCGATCGTCGGCTTGCGGAACTCGGGCGCGGTCTCGCGGACGAAGTCCTTCCAGAACTGGCCCGGAGCCTCCTCGACCTCCGGCGGCGGCTTCAACCGCATCAGCGCCTCCTCGAAGCCCTGTGCCTCGAGAGTC
>JBKPFI010000120.1:0-6607 GCA_046728775.1 Actinomycetota bacterium
GCGGCATCAGTCCGGAAGGCTAGCCGCGCCGCCTTCGAGCTGAACCAGGCCGTCGTCGGCGAGCGCGGCCACGGCCTCGTCGTCGGCGGGATCGATCCCATCGAGGAGCGCACGCAGCGCCGCGGCCCTGCGCTGGCGGAACGAGCCCTCGAACGGCCCCTGCTTGCGGAGCGGCTCAAAACGCCGGCCGCGCGACGGGCACGTCGAGGCGAGTGGGCACGCGCCGCAGCGCGGGACGCGCGCGATGCAGACGGTCGCGCCGAGGTCCATCAGCGCCTGCGCGCAGGTGTGGTCGAAGCTCTCGCGGGTCCGCTCCTGTACCCGGCGCACGTTCACGTCGACGGGCAGCACCGGCCGTCCGAAGGCGAAGCAGGCGACCGCGTCGGCGGTGTAGCGGCCCACGCCCGGCAGCTCGGTGAGGTCGGTCGGCCAGCCGCGCTCGGCGACGACCTGCGCCGCCCGCTGGAGGTTGAGCGCGCGCCGGTTGTAGCCGAGCCCTTGCCACTCGCGGATCACGTCACTCGTCGGCGCCGCGGCGAGCGCCGTGACGGTCGGCCAGCGCTCGAGCCAGACATGCCACCGCGGCACGACGCGAGAGGCCTGCGTCTGCTGCAGCATCACCTCGGAGACGAGCACGGCGTACGGATCCCGCGTGCCACGCCACGGGAGATTGCGGCCGTTGTGGCCGAACCACGCGAGTAACGCCTTCTTCACCGGCACGAGAGAGCCGCGGGGCTCCTCCGTTGCAAGATTGATCGAAATCGGATATGAAAACCGTACTGCGGCCTCCGGAGGTGGGTTGACGGCTCCCTCTGTGGTGATAGACGAATCTCCTGAAACAGATGGTGGCCGATCCCGGCTTGCCCTGATCGTCGCCGCCGGCGCCGGGGCGGCGGCAGCTACGCCCTTGCTGCGCCCGCTGTTTCGCGCCGCCGACGCAGCCGCTGCCTCCAAGGCGCAAGACGCGCGCATCCTGCAGTTGGTGCTCCAACTCGAGTACACCCAGGTCGCCTTCTACGAAACGGCGCTCCGAGAAGCCTCGCTCACGGGAGCGCTGCGCGACTTCGCCCAGGCGGCGCTCGCACACGAGCGCGACCACCTCGCCGTCGTCAAGCAGGCCCTGGGCGGAAAGGCCGGCAAGCGACCGCGCTTCGAGTTCCGCAGCTCGACCAAGAGTCCCCGGGCGTTCCGCGAGGCCGCGATCAAGCTCGAGGACATCGCGGTCTCGGGCTACAACGGTCAGGCGACGAACCTGACCAAGCCGACGCTCGCAGCAGCGGCAAAGATCGTGTCGGTCGAGGCGCGTCACGCGGCCTGGGTACGGGCGATCGCAGGACAGGTCGCAGCGCCCGACCCGGTCGACAAGCCGCTCACGGCAAACCAGGTCGTGGCCGGGCTGCGGGAGATCGGCTGGAGAGCCAGCTGATGAACGGCTACGCGAGCTTCGACGATTTCCTGGCCGCAGTCGATCGCGACGGCGCAATCGCCGAGGCATGGGATGACCTCGAGGCGGTGCTTTCTCGCCGGCGGCTGCTCGTCGGAGCTGCTGTCGGCGCCGGTGGGCTCTTGCTCGCTCGGGCGCGCGGTGCTCGCGCGGCCGGGGGCCTTTCCGCCTCCGACGTCAGCATTCTCAACTACGCGCTCGTGCTCGAGTACCTGCAGGCGTCCTTCTACACCGAGTCGGAGCGAGCCGGTGCTCTCTCAGGCAAGACCGCGGAGGCCGCGCGGGTTGTCGGAGCCGTCGAGCGCGCACACGTAAAGGCGTTCCAGAAGCTGCTCGGTCCGAAGGCAGTCAAGCGGCCGGCATTCAACTTCCACGGCGTGACAGAGCGACAGCAGGCGTTCCTGAAGACCGCGGTAGCGTTCGAGGACCTTGCCGTCGCCGCTTACAAGGGCCAGGCGCCCAAGCTGCAGTCGAATGCGGTGCTTGCGGCCGCAGTCGGGATTCACTCGGTCGAGGCCCGGCACGCAGCGTGGATGCGCGAGCTGTTCGGAATCACGCCCGCGGTACACGCGTTCGACGAGCCGGCGTCTCGCCAGCAGATCACTCAGATCGTCGCCTCTACTCACTTCATTGCCCAGCGCCCAACGATGGCAGGGAGGTCGAAGCCGCAGTACACAGGCTGAAACCCAGTCGCCTGCTTCAGAAGAGTCGATGAGATACCGATGGGGGATCGCGCTAGTCGCCGCGCTTGCGGTGGTCGTCACGACGCACGCATCGCCGGCCGGCGCAGCCTCGACCAAGCTGCGCAGACCGACGCTGCTCTGGCAGAGCTACCCGCTCGTTCAACACCCGGCGCCGGACCGGTTCGAGTCGCAGGGAGTCGCGATTGGAAAGATCCCAAGACTTCAGGTGCCTTCCGGCGGGTACGGAACCTCGAGCAGGACGATGATTTTGTTCCTGCTCGGGTCGTTTGCCGCCTCGGTCGCAGGGGTGTTCCTGCTGCGCTCCTCCCTGTTCGACAAACCGGAGGCGTTCGTCCCGTCGTTGCCCAAGCCTGGGCAACGGCAGAAATCAAGTGAAGCGGCCTCCGACCAAATGGATCTGCTCGTGGCGCTGCGCCCGAGCTCGAGGCGTGGCCGCGACCCGAACGAGACGGAGGACCTGCCGACCACACCGCCGGGGTCGCCGCTTCTGGAGCCGGAGGCCGAGCCGCCCCGCAAGAAGCAGCGGGTGCTCCAGGAGGCACCGGCCAAGGCCGCGCGCCCGACGGGAGTTGAGGTCTGCCATGTCTTCCTTCGGGGTCGTGACCGGAAGTACCAGCTCCTGGCCGCCCCGCTCGCCCAGGGCGCCGACCGGAGGGCGGTCGCCGTCTCCACGTTCTTTTCGCTTCGGGACGAAGAACTACCCACCGAACAGGGGGCCGCGGCGCTACGGAAGCTGCTCGCAGAGCTGGAGCGAGGGGGCTGGAGGGTGTCCGCCCTGGGCGCCCGCTGGTACGACTTCACGCTCGAGCGCCCGCGCGAGTGAACGTCCGAGGCGAGGAGAGCTGGGCCCTCAGTCCCCGTCGAACTCGCGGCCCGCGCACTCCGGGCAATACGGGACTGCTTCCGCCGGCTCGTCGTCCGTGAGGTAGAGGCGCCACCGCTCACGCGGCTCGAGCCACGGGCGGCGGCATTCCTCGCAGACGAGGAGCAGGCGGGCGACGACGCCGGCAAAGTTGTCCATGGGGTCTCTTTCGGAGGACACGCCCTGCTTACTCCTGGACGATCAACCAGGTTTGACTCGACCTTCGGCTGCCATCGTGCCGGATGCCGGTGACGACGTCACGCCTAGACTCGCGCGTAGACGTGATCAGGGAGGCACGACCCGACGAGGCCGAGGCGCTTGCGGCCGTTCAGCGCGACGCCTCCCTCGCCGCGCTTCCTCACATCTTTCCGCCGGATCGCTATCCATTCCCGCTCGACGTGGTGCGGCAGCGGTGGGAGGACGCCCTCGCCGAGCCGGCGGTGACCGTCATCGTCGCCGAGCGCAGCGCTGCGCTGCTCGGAGTGGCCGCCTGCCGCCGCGAGTGGCTCGACGGCCTCTACGTCGTGCCGGCGAGCTGGGGCGAGGGCGTCGGCCGAAGGCTCCACGACGAGGCGCTGGCCCGGCTCCGCTTCGGCGGCTCCGAACGCTGCCATCTGTGGGTGCTCGAGCACAACGACCGGGCACGCCGTTTCTACGAACGTCTCGGCTGGCAGGAGAACGGCGAGACCCGCGTCGTTCCGTTCCCGCCGCACCCGATCGACGTCGGGTACTCGAAGGACCTCTAGACGGAGTAGGGGTTCGGCAGCGCCGTCCAGAGCACGACGGCCTTCTCGTCCCCCGAAGGGTTTCGCCACGTGTGCGGGTCGCGCGGCGAGTAGCTGAACGTGTCGCCGGCTTCGAGGACGTGGGTGTCGTCGCCCACCCGCAGCTCGAGCGACCCGCGGAGCACGTACACGAGCTCGACGTCGGCGGGCAGCGTGTAGAGCTCCTCGCCGGCGCTGCCGAGCGGCGGGATGTGCGACTCGGTCACGTGGAAGCGCCGCTCGTCCCGGGAGCTGAGCAGCAGATGCTCGGCGTTGCCCATCGCGAGCGAGCGGCGCGCCTGCTCCTCGCGGCGGATCAGCCGCCCTGACGGGACGTCGTCGATCAGGTTCCCGATGCGGACCTCGAGCACCGCGCAGATGCGGTAGAGCGAGGAGAGGGACGCCGACGTCAGGTCTCGCTCGAGCTGGCTGATGAACCCGGGCGTGAGGTGCGCCCGCTCCGCGACCTCGCTGATCGTCAGGCCCCGCTCCAGGCGCCGCGCGCGCAGCCGCTCGCCGATGCGGATCTCGCCCGCCTGGGTCAGCGCCATCGAGATGTAAGTCTAGCCATACGGATTTTAGTGTTGTTAAACTCGTCCTCGTGCGCGCCGGTGCCCTCCCGATTCTCGCAGCGGTGCTCGCTCTCGCCGCCGGGGCGGCGCAGCCGGCCGCCCCGGCGGGCTCCACGGCCGGTGACGACGTTCGGCTGCTGATGCAGCAGATCCGGGCGATCCATCCGAACCCGTTCCACGCGACGCCCGAGACGACCTTCCAGGCGGCCGCGGACGCGTTGGCCGCGCGCGCCGACGCGCTCTCCCCCGACCAGCTGCTCGTCGAGCTGATGCGATTCAGCACCCTGCTGGGCGAGCGCGACGGGCACTCGGGGATCTTCCCACTGGCCAGCGGACACAGCCGCGTGCTCCACCTGTTCCCGCTCTTCCTCTACAAGTTCTCGGATGGCCTCTTCGTCGTCGCCGCGCCCGGGCGGCCGAGCTTAGTCGGCGCGAGGCTGCTCGCGATCGACGGACTCCCGGCGGACGAGCTCGAGCAGAAGGTGCGGCCGCTCGTTCCTCGCGACAACGAGGCGACGCGAACTGACCGCTTCATGAGCTTCATGCTCACCGCGGAGGTGCTACACGGCCTGGGGCTGCGGAGCGGCGTCGACGCGGCCCGCTTCTCGCTGCAGAAGCCGGGGGCGGCGCCGTTCGACGTGACGCTTTCGCCGGTCACCGCCTCCTCGTACCTGCGCCTGATGCGTCCCGCCTTCCCCTCGTTCGTCTATGCACTGCCGCGCCGGCCGGCGCCGCTTTACCTACGGCGGCGTGCCGAGGACCACTACGTCACGACGCTCGACCACGGGCGTGTGGTCTACGTCGGCTACAACCTGACGCTCGGCGGGACCGACGGCGAGGCGCAGAAGGTTGCGCGCCTCGCGCGGAAGCGCAAGGTCCGCCGGGTGGTCGTCGACGTGCGGCTCAATCCCGGCGGCGACAACGGCACCTACATCCCGCTCCTGCGGGCGCTGCGGGCGAAGTCCGTCAACCGCCGCGGCCGGCTCGTCGTCCTCATCTCGCGCAGCACCTTCTCCGCAGCGCAGAACTTCATCACCGAACTCGAGCGCAGAACGAGGGCGACGTTCGTCGGCGAGACCTCGGGCGGCAGCCCGAACATGTACGGCGATAGCCAGCCCGTCGACCTGCCGACCGCCGGCCTGCGGGTGAACGTCGCCGGCATCTACTGGCAGAAGAGCTTCGCGGGCGACACGCGCGTCGCGATCGAGCCGAAGCTGAGCGTGCCGCTCAGCGGGACGGCCTTCTTCCGTGGCAAGGACCCAATCCTCGCGGCCGCCCTCGCCTACCGCGCCGGTCGCTAGATTCCGCGCCATGAGGCGCGTTCGCTTCGCTCCCAGCCCGACGGGCACGCTCCACGTCGGCAACGCTCTCAGCGCCGTCGCCAACCGCTCGTTCGGCGACTGGCTGCTGCTGCGGATCGACGACACCGATCCCGCGCGCAACCTTCCCGGCGGGGAGGACGAGCTGCTGCGAGACCTCGAGTGGCTCGGGGTCCGGTGGGAGGAAGGCCCAGTGCGGCAGAGCGAGCGGCGCGAGCGGCACCTCGAGGCGGCTTCGCAGCTCGGCGAGCGCTTCGAGGGGACCACGCTCGTGCGGGAGGACGGCTCGCCGACCTATCACCTCGCGAGCGTCGTCGACGACGTCGACTTCGAGATCACGCACATCCTGCGGGGCAACGACCACCGGCCGAACGAGGAGCTGCACCGGCGGCTCTTCCGAGCGCTGGGCGCGGAGCCGCCGGAGTTCGTCCACCACGGCCTGATCCTCGGCGAGGACGGCAAGAAGCTCTCGAAGCGGGCGGAAGGGGCGACCGTCGCCTCGCTGCGCGGGGCAGGGATCCCGGCCGAGGCGGTTCGCCGCTACCTCGGGGAGCTCGGCGTGCCGAGGCACGACGTCCACTACGACCTGCCGCGGATCCGCCGTCTGGCGATCGAGGCGATCGGCGCAATGCGGGACGAGGAGCTCGCCGAGCGTGTCGGCGCCCCTGTTGCGCTCGCGCCGGCGCTGCGCGGGGCCCGGGACCTGAACGAGGCGCGGGACTACGCGGCGACGATCCTGCACCCCGCGGCTGCCCGGGTCGACGCGCCGGAGACCCTCGAGCGGTTCCGGGAGCTGCTCGAGCGCGCCAACGGCACCGCCGACCCGAAGGAGCTGGTGCGTGAGCTGAAGGCCGTCGGCGGCGACCTGCGCGCGCTGCGGCTCGCCCTCACCGGCCGCGAGCGCGGCCCCGAGCTCTGGACGGTCGTCGCCGCGCTGCCGCG
>JBKPFI010000229.1:0-2821 GCA_046728775.1 Actinomycetota bacterium
CACGGTGGCGGATTCGGCGCAAGGCCTACGCGACAAGGCGAGACCTGCATGAGTACACGCAGTATCTGGCCGAACACGAGAGCGATGACTCAATCGCGGAAATGGTCGAGGGTTTCAAGGAGATCGAAGGAGTCATCGACAGCTATTTCGGAGATCAGCGGGCATCACCGCTGGCCGAGCCTCCACCTCGACGGCATGGCCGATGAGCCACTAGGAGCGTTTGACAATTCGGTTAGACGGCGCAGGACTAACTACACTCGCGGGCCTCAGCGCGCGAGGACGTTCGGCTCGTCTCCCGGCCCCGCCTTCGCAGGCCAATAGCGCGATCGACTAGGCGGTGGCGGGCGGATAGCCGCAACGGGCGCCTGGGGGGAACGGGGCTTAAAGACGCCTATCCGCCCATGGCCCGGTTCCTCCTAACTCAATCGACGCAGCCTCGGTGCTGAAACTTGCGCGCTGCCCGGCGTGTGGCCTCCGTGTGGTCTCGCGGTTGTCCGCAAACGCCACCGCGGGCCGGAGGGCGCGACCGTGCTGAAGCCGACCCATCGCCTGCGGTGAAGCTAAGGGCGGTCAGTTAGGTGCGGGGTATCTGCGGGAGCTCTCAGTACCACTTTCCTTTTGCGAACCCGCCGAACGCGATCAATCCGATGAGCGCGACGATCAACCCGATCCAGAAGCTCCAGACGATGATCAGGACGATTCCGAGGATGACGAGGATTCCGCCAAGCGAGATCCCACCCACTCTCCGATCAGCCATACGCGGTTCTCCCTTCAGCTCTTCAGGTACGCGCGAGGTGGCGGCACCGTATGCCTATACGGGTGCCGGCTGCAACCTCAGCCGGCGAAGTGATGAAGGGGAAACAGCTCGGGCTTTCAGTGATTCCCCCGATGGCTGTCACCGAGCGAGGGCGTAGACTCGAAGGACTGGCCCTGCGGCCAGAATTCCGGCCAAAGCCCGAAGGCCGCCGACGTGCGTCGACGCGCGAGGCGATGAGCCAAGGCGAACAGAGTTCGACTTGCAGGGCCAGTTTCTTTGTGATCTTGATCCAGCTGCGCTCGCCGGGTCGAAGAGGTGTGAGGGCTCAGGAGGCACCTGGGCCCTCACCACAACGCGACGGGACGGAGGTCCGGCGGGCTAGCAGCCCTGGGCGTACGAGCCGAAGCCGGCGTACGCTCCGCCGAGCCCGGTCGTCAACGGCCCCATGAAGGTCAGGTAGCTGTTGTACGAGTGGCCGAGCACCGGTTCGATCCCGCCGCGACCGAACCACTGGGCCTCGACTTCATCCTCCGGGTGGTACTGGCCGTAGTAGGTCGTTCCGGTGGTGGCCGCCGCCGTGTTTCCGTTGTATGGGAACCACACACCGACGACCGGGTCTCCGGTCTCGAGCACGTTCGTGCAGCCGTACTGCGGCGCCGTCGGTGTCAGCCACGGCTGCACGGCGTTGTTCACGTACGGATCGTCCAACCACTCGCTCACCTCGTGGCTGAGCGCGTGGATGTCGGCGAGCCCGCGCACCGGGCTAGGTGCCGAGCGCGTGCCGGTGTAGTCCGTCAGGAACCCCGAGTAAGTTCCCGGCGTCGTCCAGGCCCCGTAGATGTACGTCTGGACGGCGTTCTGCCCCTGGCCGTTTCCGGGGCCCGTGCTATAGCCAGGCACGAGCCCGGCGCCGTGGAAGCCGAGCACGCAGCAGTTCGTGTAGTTCTTGTTGCCGATGTAGAGCAGGACGTTGTCGGTCAGGAAGATCGGCACCGTCCTTGGGTCGAGCTGCAGCGCCTTGATCAGGCTCTGCATCTGCGCCGCGAACCACGAGTAGCTGGCGACCCCCGTGATCGTGTCGGTGGGGCCGTAGCCGTTCGCCTCGCGCCAGGCGCCGACGGGGCGCTGGTAGGCGAGGCCCTGGTTCGCCGGCACGTTCAGCGTCTGCGTCGGCAGGACCGTGTCGTTGGTCAGCCGGACGTGGTAGCCGCTGCCGATCTTGTTCCACTGCGCGCGCACGAACGCGTCACCGACCTGGGCCGTGTCCCCGCCCATCACGCCGGGCGTGGTGTAGTTCGAGCCGAAGATCGGCGAGCTCAGCACGTCCTGAACTCGCGTCGAGCCGTCGAAGGTGTGGGTCAGCGGCGTCGCCGTGAACCCGGCGTATCCGAGGTCGTTCAGGGCTGAGGTGTCCTGGTTCCCGGCCACGAAGTTCATCTTCAAAGGCACGATCACCGTGTGGACAGTGGTCGAGCCGCCGCCGCGCGGATCGGAGCCGACCATCGTGGTCGGATAGGTGACACCGTTCGTCGGGTCGGTGAACTGGAACGTCCAGTGCGGGATCGTCCTCGCGTTCGCGAGGTACTGCGTCGCCACGCTGCCCTCGGTCGTGAACCGCGCCGAACCATCCGGCTTCGCAGCCTTTGAGGCTGCGGTGGCGGAGCCGGCAAGTGCCGTGGCCAGGATCGCGAGCAGCACACCGGCGATCAGCCACTTGGACTCGCGCTGAATCATGAAACCCCCTCGGTCGGTTTCCCTGGGTAGGCCAAGCTCCCTCGTTTTGGCCCGATAACCGCCGCTTATAGCACGGTCTATCTAGACATCGATTCTGGAAACTGCACTCAGATGTGCAATAGGAGGCAATCGGAAGCATCTAGTCCGCACCGTCGGCCGATCAGCGGAGCTTGCGAGGTAGAAAGCCTGACGCGCCGTGCGAGTGAGTTCCGCGAAAGTCTGGGCGCGCGGCAGGTCGGGCGCTTCAGCCGTCAGCCCCGGACCTGATCGTCACGACTCCCAGAAAGGTCTCACCTCAACCGTGCCAAACGTCGCGACCGGATGCTTAGA
>JBKPFI010000355.1:0-4592 GCA_046728775.1 Actinomycetota bacterium
CGCCTACCAGCAGTCGGGAGCAAGCCCCGCAGCCGCCGCCGCACTGATCGTCGCCAACCACCAGATCGATGTCCGTCCGCTGCTCGGCTCGATCCACGCTCCGACGCTCGTGCTGAGCAGAGTCGGCGACGAAATCGGTCCGCCCGAGGCGGCTCGCTATATGGCCGAGCGCATCCCCGGGGCTCGTTTCGTCGAGCTCTCGGGCGACCAGCACCTCATCTGGCTGGGCGACGTCGACAAGCTTGGTGCGGAGATCGAGGCGTTCGTAACCGGCATTCGGCCGGCAGTGCGTGAGCCGGGCTGTGTGCGGGCAATCTTGCAGTGCGACATCGAGGGCTCGACAGCGCTCGCCCGTCGGCTAGAAGACGAGCGCTGGGCAGACTTACTTGCTGAGTACGGCCGCCTCGCCGGACACGCCGTCGCCGCCTTTGGCGGCACGCTCATCGATCAGACGGGCGACGGTCTAATGGCGGCCTTCGAGGGGCCCGTGAGCGCGATCCGAGCAGGCCGCCTCCTCCAGGAGCGCACGCAGGAACTGGATGTCCGCGTGCGGGGTGGCGTGCATGTTGGTGAGGTACAGGAGCGCGATGGCGCTTTACGCGGCATCGCCGTGCATGTAGCTGCGCGTGTGATGGCGAACGCCGTTGGCGGCGAGCTTCTTGTCTCAGAGACCGTGCGTGACATCGTGGCAGGCTCCGGCTTGGGCTTCGAGGAGCGCGGCCTGCACGAGCTTAAGGGAATCGAAGGCGTCAGGCGACTCTACGCCGTGTCCAAAGGCTAGCCACCCCGGAGCCCGGCTGCGACAGCTCCGCCGGTCCCAGATCGAGGCGCTCGCCTCGCTCTCCGTCGGTGAGCGTTTCGTTCTGAACGGAGCTCTTAGTACGGTTCGCCCGGCCTCCTCCCCGAGGCGATCGTAACGCGGCGAGGCGCACGTGTCTGTGACGGAAATGACACAAAAGTGCTGCAAACGAGGTGTTATCGGAACGTACCTGCGCGCCGGTCCCGGCTGGGCCCCCTGGTAGACTCGCGCCGCGATGGACATCGAGCGCGTCAGCGCTGCGCTCGCGCCCGTAGACGTCCTGGGACGCGCTCCCGTCGAGATCGCAGACCTGGCCTACGACGCTCGCGCGGCCGGGGCCGGCAGCCTCTACTTCTGCGTCCCGGGAAGCCGCGCCGACGGTCACGACTTCGCCCCGGAGGCGGTCGCGAACGGCGCGGTCGCGCTCGTGGTCCAGCGTCCGCTCGAGCTCGGGGTCCCGCAGCTCGTCGTCGAGGATACGCGCCGCGCGATGGCCCTCGCGGCCGACGAGTTCTTCGGTAGGCCCACGGAGGAGCTCCAGGTCGCGGGCGTCACCGGGACGAACGGCAAGACGACGACGGCGTTCCTGCTCTACTCGATCCTCGCCGCCGCCGGGCGCCGGCCCGGGCTGCTCGGTACGATCGAGAGCCGCGTCGGCGGCGAGCGACGCCCCGCCATCCGCACCACGCCCGAGGCAATCGACCTTCAGCGCACGTTTCGCGAGATGCTCGACGCGGCCGACCGCAGCGTCGCCGTGGAGGCGACCTCGCACGGCTCGGAGCTCGGCCGCCTCGATCGCGTTCGCTTCTCGGCGCTCGTCTTCACCAACCTCTCGCAGGACCATCTCGACTTCCACGGCACGATCGAGCGCTACTTCGACGCCAAGCGCCGCCTCTTCACGCAGTCGAGGCCGCCCGCCGCCGTGAACGTGGGCGATGCTCACGGCCGCCGCCTGGCGGAGGAGCTCCGGCGACACAACGAGCTCCTTACCTTCGGGCTCGCCGACGACGCCGAGCTGCGCGCCGAGGACCTCGAGCTCGACGCCGGGGGCGCGCGCTTCCGCGCCGGGGGAATCGAGCTGGAGACGCGCCTGCGAGGCCGGTTCAACGTCGAGAACGTCCTCGGCGCAGTCGCTGCCGCGAAGCTGCTGGAGATCCCCGACGACGCGATTACCCGGGGCGTGCGAGAGCTCCGCGGCGTGCCGGGCCGCTTCGAGGCGGTCGACGAGGGCCAGCCGTTCGCGGTGCTCGTCGACTATGCCCACACGCCCGACTCGCTCGAGAACGTGCTCCGTACGGCCCGCGATCTCGCGCAGAACCGCGTCATCTGCGTCTTCGGCTGCGGCGGCGATCGCGATCGCGGCAAGCGCCCGGTCATGGGCCGGATCGCGACGGAGCTCGCCGACGTCGCGATCGTGACCTCCGACAACCCCCGCAGCGAGGTGCCCGAGGCGATCATCGCGGAGATCCTCGAAGGCGCCCGCGATGCGGAGGTGGAGCCCGACCGCCGGAAGGCGATCGCCGGCGCGGTCGCGGCAGCCGGCGAGGGCGACGTGGTCGTGATCGCCGGCAAGGGCCACGAGCAGGGCCAGCAGTTCGCCGACCGGACGATCCCGTTCGACGACCGCGAGGTCGCCCGCGAGGCTCTCCGGCGGCTCGGAGCAGCCGCGTGATCGCCGTCCGAATGAGCGAGATCGCTGCCCAAGGTCTCGGCGACCTCGATGCGCGCGCGGACGAGATCAGGGGCGTGCAGGTCGACTCGCGGCGAGTCGAGCCCGGCGACCTGTTCGTCGCGATCGGGCGCGGCGTCGACTTCCGCGAGGACGCCCTGGCGCGCGGCGCCGCGGCGACGCTAGTGCCGAAGCGCCCGTTCGAGGCGTTCGCCGCCCTCGGCAGCCTCGTCCGCGAGCGCTCCCAGGCTCGCGTCGTCGGCATCACCGGCTCGACCGGGAAGACGTCGACCAAGGACATCCTGGCCGCCCTCTGCGCTCCCGCGGCGCGAACCGTCGCCGCGGAGGCGAGTTACAACAACGAGATCGGCGTCCCGTTAACGCTCTGCCGGCTCGAGCCCGACACCCAGGTCTGCGTGCTCGAGCTCGCGATGCGCGGCTTCGGGCAGATCGCCGACCTCTGCCGCATCGCGCGGCCCCACATCGGCGTTGTCACGAACGTCGGCCCGGTGCACCTCGAGCTCGTCGGCTCCCTGGACGGCGTTCTGCGGGCCAAGGGCGAGCTGGTCGCAGCGCTGCCGCCGGGCGGGACGGCCATCGTCCCCGAGCAGTTCCCGGTCGAGCGCGACGACGTCCACGTCGTGCGGCTCTCCGAACCGCGGGTCGAGCGCGAGGACGGCCGGACGACCGTGGACGGCGTCAGCTTCAACTTCACGGCGCAGCACCAGGTCGCGAACGCCACCGCCGCGCTCGCCGCGCTGGACGCGCTCGGCCTGCCCCGGCCCGGGAGCGTGGACGTCGAGTTCTCGCGCTGGCGCGGTGAGGAGCTGCCGCTGCCCGGCGGCGGGCTGCTGATCAACGACTCGTACAACGCGAACCCCGTCTCGATGAGCGCCGCGCTCGCCCACCTCGCGGCGATCGCGGCGGGGCGGCGGCGGGTCGCTGTGCTCGGGGACATGGCCGAGCTCGGAACCGGCGCACCGGCCTTCCACGAGGAGGTCGGACGCGAGGCCGCCAGACAGGGCGTCGAGGCGCTGATCGCCGTCGGTGAGCTGGCGCGCGGGTACCTCCGCGGCGCGGTCGGCGTCCCGGTGACGCGCTGGGCGCCCGACGCAGCGGCTGCGGCACGCGAGGCCGCAGAGGTCGTCCAGCCGGGCGACTGCGTCCTCGTCAAGGCGTCGCGGGTGGTCGGGCTCGAGCAGGTCGCCGATGCGCTCGCGGCGGTGAGCGCTTGAGCCGCGTCCTCCTGGCAGGCGTGATCGCCCTGCTGATCTCGATCCTCGTCGGCCCGAAGTTCATCGCCTTCCTGCGCCGGAACGAGTTCGGCCAGCAGATCCGGGAGGAGGGGCCCGAGCACCACGTCGCCAAGCAGGGCACGCCGACGATGGGCGGGCTGCTGATCCTGCTCGCGGCCGCGGCCGGGTTCCTCGCGCTGAGCAGGTACACCGTGCCAGCGCTGACCGTGCTCTTCGTCACGCTCGGCTGCGGCGCGATCGGCTTCCTCGACGACTTCATCAAGCTGACGCACCGGCGCTCACTCGGCCTCAACGGGCGCTGGAAGCTGATCCTGCTCGCCGCGATCACGGTCGCGGTAGCGATCGCCGCGCAGCACCAGCACCTGCCGACGAGCGTCTACGTCCCCGGGATCGGCGAGATCGAGCTCTCGTACGCGTGGTACGGGCTGCTCTTCCTCGTGATCGCCGGCGCCGCGAACGGCGTCAACCTGACCGACGGCCTCGACGGCCTGGCCGCGGGAACGGTGATCATCGCGCTCTTCACCTTCGCGGCGATGATCGTGATCTCGTGGATCCGCTCGGGCTCGCCCGGGCACCGCTTCGAGACGAAGCTCGACCTCGGCATCATCGCCGCCGCGCTGATCGGCGGGGCGATCGGCTTCCTCTGGTACAACGCGTGGCCGGCCGAGGTGATCATGGGCGACACCGGCTCGATGGCCCTCGGCGGCGCGCTCGCGGCCTTCGCGATCTTCACGAAGACGATCTTCCTGCTGCTCCTGATCGGCGGCATCTTCGCGATCGAGGCGCTGTCCGTGATCATCCAGGTCTTCACGTTCAAGTACCTCAAGCGGCGCGTGTTCCTGATGGCGCCGATCCACCACCACTTCGA
>JBKPFI010000144.1:0-3651 GCA_046728775.1 Actinomycetota bacterium
CGCCACGTCGGCGGGGATGCGGGGAGGCGGTGCGGGCGGCGCGGTCTCGCGGCCGCCGCCGCACCCGGCGAGGAGCAGGGCCGCGCTACAGGCCGTGGGCAAGGCGCTCCGCCAGCGCAACCGGCAACCCCCTCTCGCGGATCTCCTCCTGCGTCCGGCCGACGTCGTACTCGACGCGGCGGAACCACGCGCGCCGTTCGCCGAGATCGAGCAGCAGCCACGCAGCGTGCGGGTTCCCGTCGCGCGGCTGGCCGACGGATCCCGGGTTGAGCAGCCAGCGGCCGCCGTCGAGCCGCGTCTCGGTACCGCCCGGAGCCAGCCCGCCGGCGAGCACGCGGTCCTCGAGCGAGATCGCGAGCGGGACGTGGCTGTGGCCGACGAGCAGGAGGGGCGCCTCCGTCCGCTCGAACGCCGCGGCCGCGGCCTCGGCGGAGAGCACGTAGTCCCAGACGGGGTCGCGCGGGCTCGCGTGAAAGAGCTGCACGCCGTCGCGCTCGCCCTCCGGCCGCACCGACGCGAGGTAGGAGCGTGAGCTCTCTGCGAGTACGCCCCGCGTCCAGCGCGCGGCCGCCACCGCGTCGCCCGCAAACTCCGCCAGGTCGAGCGCCCCGAGCACGCCGAGGTCGTGGTTTCCAGCAAGGCAGATCGCGGCCCGGCGCTCGACCGCGGCGCAGCACGGGTTGGGCCGCGGCCCGTAGCCGACGAGGTCGCCGAGGCACCAGAGCTCGTCGGGCTGCTCTTGCTCGACTGCCTCGAGCACGGCCTCGAGAGCGTGCCAGTTAGCGTGGACATCGGAGATGACCGCGACCCGCGTCGCCAAGGCATCAACCTTAGTTGCGCTCGTGGCGGCGTGGATCGCGGCGGCCTGGTACCTCTCGCGGACGTCGGTCCCGGACGACCTCCGGCTGCCTCACGTCGACGCGACGAAGGTGTTTTCGCGCTCGATTCTCCACCGGTCGGCCGACTACGACGGCTTCCTGCGCTGGGAGTGGGTCGTCGCGACGGTGGCGACGCTGGCCGCCCTTGTCGTCTTCACGCGGCTCGGCCCGCACATCGCGCGGGCATGGGAGCTGGGCCGGGTCGGGACCGGCGTGATGGTCGGTGCCGTCACGACCCTCGGCACGTGGGCCGTCGGCCTACCCTTCGGGGCGGTGGTCCTTTGGTGGGGCCGCCGCTACGGGCTCGAGAAGCAGAGCTACCTGCACTGGGCGCTGCAGCAGTGGCCGAGCCTGCTCGGCCAGGTCGTCGGCCTGACGATTGCGCTCACGATCCTGCTTCTGCTCGCAGGCCGCTTCGGGCGCGGTTGGTGGCTCGTGGGCGGGCCCCTGTTCGTCGCGCTGGGAGCGGGACTCGTGCTCGTGCTCCCCTACCTGGAGACGATCGGAACGCGCGCCCCCCACCGGACGAAGGTCGCCGCGCACATCCGCGAGCTCGCGCGAAGGGAAGGCGTGGGGGACACGCCGGTCCGTATCGAGAAGATGAGCGACGAGACGACGGCCGCGAACGCGATGGCGACGGGGATCGGCCCATCCGCGCGCGTGTTTATCTGGGACACCTTCTTCGACGGCCGCTTCACGAACCGGGAGATCGAGCTCGTCGCGGCGCACGAGTTCGGCCACGTCGCGCACCGCCACATCTGGAAGGGCCTCGGCTGGTCGCTGCTGCTGACGCTGCCGGGCTTCTTCGTCGTCGAGCGCGTGACCAGGCGGCGCGGCGGGCTCGAACGTCCCGAGAACGTGCCCTACGCGCTGCTCGCGCTGGCGGTGATCGGCCTCGTGCTAACGCCGTTCGGCAACGCGGTCGCGCGCCGCTACGAGGCGGAGGCGGACTGGTCGGCCCTCCGCGCGACACACGACCCGTCCGCTGCGATCCGGCTCTTCCGGAAGTTCACCCGCTACGACCTCGTCCAGCCGAACCCGCCGGCCTGGTCGTACGTGATGCACGACAACCATCCCACGGTCGTCCAGCGGCTGGCGATGGCCCGCGCGTGGCGGGCCCGCGCGAACGCTAGGCGCTAGCGTCGTTCTCGGGCGTCTCGGGGAGGTTCCGGATCCCCTCCCGCGACGACCACTTCGACCACGAGTCCTGCATGGCGTCGAGCAGCTCGCGCATGAAACGCGTCGACATGTTGACGCGCGCGACGACCACGCCCGGGACGTCGCCCTCCTCGACCTCGTGGTCGATGCGCGCGAAGGTCAGCGTGAACTCGTAGTCCGAGAAGCTGATGTTGGCGAAATTCGAGTAGACCCCGGCGAGATTCTCGGGGTCGAGGTGGATATTGAGCTGGCGCTCCTGGCCGTCACCTTCGCTTTCCACTTCTCGAAGATACTACCGCCGTGATCGGGCCGCTCACCACGCGCCGGGTGGCGTATGCCGTGGCCGCGCTGCTGTTCGTCGTGGTCGGCGGATCGGTCGCGTTCCACCAGTCCCTGAACGAGTCGTGGATGCAGGCCGTCTACCGCACGATGGTGACGATCTCGCTCGCCGGGTTGGACACGGTTCCGCGCAACGACTGGGCGAGGCTGGTCTCGATCGTCCTCGTGCTTGCCGGACTCACTATCTTTGCGTACGTCGCCGCGACCCTCGTCGAAGGGATCGCCGGCGGCGTCTTCACGGGGGCGTTGGCAGAGCGGAGGAGGCAGCGGATGATCGAGCGCTTGCGCGACCACTACATCATCTGCGGCTACGGCCGGGTCGGCCGCCGCGTGGCCACGGAGTTTCGCGAGGCGGGCGAAAAGTACGTCGTGCTGGACTTCAGCAAGGAGGCGATCGAGGCCGCGCAAGCGGAGGGCGACCTCTTCGTCGAGGGCAGCGGCACCGAGGACGAGGACCTGCGGGCTGCGGGCCTCGAACGGGCGCGCGGGCTCGTCGCTTCCTCGGACTCCGACTCGGACAACCTCTACATCACGCTCTCGTCCCGCTCGGCGCGGCCGGACCTGCTGATCGTCGCGCGGGCCTCCGACGAGGACGCGGCGAAGAAGCTCCTCCTCGCCGGCGCCGACCGGGTCGTGCAGCCCTACTCGACCGCGGGGAAGGAGATGGCGAAGCTCGTGCTGCGGCCCCAGGTCGCTGCCTTCCTCGACATCGTCTCCACGAGCGGCGGCCCGGAGCTCCTGTTCGAGGAGATCGAAGTCAAGGCCAGCTGCCGCGAGGCCGGCAAGTCGATCCGCGACATTCGCATCCGCGAGCAGACGGGGGCGATGATCGTCGCGCTCCGCAAGCGAGACGGCACCTTCGACACGACGCCGACGCCCGACGCCGCGCTCGAGGCCGGAGACGTGATGATCGCCGCCGGCACGCCCGAGGAGCTGCGGCGGCTCGAGGAGCTGTTCGCGCCCGCCGAATCCGTTGCCTGACACCGTCTCGCAGCTCGAGGCACGGCTCACGGAGCTCGCCGGTGCGCCGGTCGAGCTCGAGCGGCCGAACGACCCCGAGCACGGCGACTTCGCGACCAACGTCGCGATGCGGCTCGCGCCGGTCCAGCGCCGCTCGCCGCGGGAGCTCGGACAGGAGCTCGCCGTCGCTGCGGCAGGGCTGGAGGAGGTCGAGCGTGCCGAGGTCGCGGGCCCGGGCTTCGTCAACCTCTGGCTCGGGCCGGCCTGGTTCGGCGACGCGCTCCGGGAGATCCTCGCAGCCGGACCTGCGTACGGC